>CAMCPF010000006.1 GCA_945876515.1 Candidatus Kuenenia stuttgartensis | reverse complement strand
GCCAGGCGGCGGTGCACTCGGGATCGCCGTGATTCAGGAGCGTGGCGGCGGCGAGCAACCCCTCGGCCAGCGCATCGGGACCACCGCCCACGCCGAGGTGCGGCCCGTGCATCGCCAGGGCCACGCTCACGGCGCCGGCCACCGAGTGGAGCGAGCACTGCGGCACGACGTGGGGCGAGACGGTGACCGCGCCGCCCGTCGGCAGCAGGGCGAGCGTGCGGGCGGCGGCGAGCCGGCCCGACTGGCAGGGGGCGGCGACCACGGCGTGCCGCGACAGGTCGGGCTGCGGCGGGCCGGCGGCGATCGCCTCGAGCACCGCGTGGAGGCCGACGACGGTGTGCTCGTCGGCGTGCCGAAGGAACCGCGGGGGCAGCGGGGGCGCTCCGGCGGGCGACGCGCGGCCGCGGAGTTCGGCGAGCGCCGAGATGCGGCACTCGACCAGTGCGTGACCCGTGACCCGACAGCCGGCTGGTGCGGCCGGCCGGCTGGACGACGGATGGTTCATGACGCTCCCCTGTGCGAGCCGGCGCCGGGTCAGGCGGCCTGGCGGCCGGCCTTGGCGGCGAGCTTCTCCTGGAGCACGTCGAGCATGTCGCCCACGGTCGCGATCCGCTCGAGGAGTTCGGTCTCGATCTGGATGCCGAAGCGGCTCTCGACGTGGAGCACGAGGCCGGCCATGTCGAGGGAGTCGAGGTTGAGGCCCTCTCGCAGTGAGGTTTTCTCGGCGAGCTCGGGATAGGTCTCACCGGTCTCCTTCTCGAGCAGTTCGAGCACGACGGCCGACAGTTCCTGGCGGTTCATGGGCAAGCACTCTCCTCGGGCATTCGGGCGGGCGGGCAAAGCCGCCATGGGGAGCGGGAAGGTAGCGGAGGGGAACGGATGGGCGAAGACCAAAAACCCGGGGTAATCTTGGGTGTTCCCGGGGAATGCCCGGCCCCGCCGACCCCGGATCCGTCCTCGATGCCCGCCACCCTCCGACGGTTCCTCCGCCCGCTGGCCTGCCTCACGGCCGCCTACACCGGGCTGCTCGTGTTCGCCACCCACTACCCCAGGCCCGAGGACCTGCTCGGGCCCAACCCCCCGTCCGACAAGACGCTCCACTTTCTCGCCTACGGGGCGCTCGGGCTGCTGGCGGCCGCGCTCCTGGCCGTGTCTGGCCGGTGGTCACCGCGAAGCGTCACCGTTCTGGCAGCAGGCCTGGTGTTCTTCGCCGCGATCGACGAGGCCACCCAACCCTGGTTCGGCCGCTTCGCCGAACCGCTCGACTGGGCCTATGACGTCGTCGGCCTGGCGGCCGGCATCGGGGTGATCGTGGCGTTGAACGCCACGCTGAGGTCTTCGGGTGAGAGGCCCGGCGGGCCGGCGTAGCACCAGCCGACGGCGGCCGGGGATCTAGATCGCGTTCGGGTTACGTGTGTCGCCGGCTCGGGGGCGGCAAAAGTCTCGTCGCTGATGGCCGAGGCGGCCATAGGCTCCTCGAGCGTTCGCCGACCCCCGTCGCCTACCCCATCTGGTTCTCCAAAGCGTCGCTCCAGTCAACCTGGATCCGATCTAGTAGTTCGGCGTGGGCGCCCGGTAGTCGGCGATCCGCACGCTCCTGAACCACTCGATCGTCTTGGCGAGGCCCTCCCGCAGGGGCACGGTCGGCTCCCAGCCCAGGTGCCGCTTCGCGAGTGTGATGTCCGGCCGCCGCCGCTCCGGATCGTCCACCGGCAGCGGCTTGTCGATGAGCGGCGAGCCAGAGCCGGTCAGTTCGAGCGTGAGCTCGGCCAGTTGGCGGATCGTAAACTCACCCGGGTTGCCGAGGTTCACCGGGCCGACGAAGTCGTCGGGCCCATTCATCATCCGGATCATGCCCTCGACCAGGTCGTCGCGGTAGCAGAAGCTTCGCGTCTGGGCACCCGAGCCGAAGATCGTGATCGGCTCGCCGGCGAGGGCCTGGCGGATGAAGTTCGAGACCACGCGGCCGTCGAAGGGATGCATCCGCGGGCCATACGTGTTGAAGATCCGCACGATCCGCACATTGACGCGGTTGTGGCGGTGGTAGTCCATGAACAGCGTCTCGGCCGCCCGCTTGCCCTCGTCGTAGCAGGCCCGCGGACCGATCGGATTGACCGAGCCGCGGTAACTCTCCGGCTGCGGGTGCACCTCGGGGTCGCCATACACCTCGCTGGTCGAGGCCTGGAGGATCTTGGCCTGACAGCGACGGGCCATGCCCAGGAGGTTGATCGCGCCCATGACCGACGTCTTCATCGTCTTGATGGGGTTGTATTGGTAGTGGCCGGGGGCCGCGGGGCAGGCGAGGTTGTAGATCTCGTCCACCTCCAGCCAGAGCGGATGGATGATGTCGTGGCGGACGAGCTCGAAGTTGGGCTTGTCGAGCAGGCCGGCGACGTTCGATTTCTGGCTGGTGAAGAAGTTGTCGACGCAGATCACGTCGTGCCCCTCGGCGACGAGCCGCTCGCAGAGGTGGCTGCCGAGAAACCCGGCTCCACCGGTGACGAGGATCCGCTTGATGCTGGACATGGGCCGCGGCGGGGCGAGGACGGGGCGGAGGCTCCACACGGGCTCCGCGGGCTGGTAGTGTACTTTCCCGACGGCGGGTCGCCGCGCCCGCCGGCCACCACGGGGAGTCCTCATGACCACACCGCTCAATCGTCGCACCGTTCTCGCCGCGGGAGCGGCCGCCCTCGGGGCTGCCGCTCCCTTCGCCACCGCCACCCAGGGAGCCGCCGCCATGGCTGACCGCAAGGGCCGGATCAAGCAGTCCATCGTCTTCTGGTGCTTCAACGTCGCCGGAGAGAAGTGGGACATCGAGAAGACCTGCCAGGTGGCCAAGGATCTCGGCGTGCCCTCGATCGAGCTGGCCGATCCGGCGGCGTGGCCGACCATCAAGAAGCACGGCCTCACCTGCGCGATCGCCCCCAACGGCATGCCCGGAGCGCCCTTCATGCGGGGCCTCAACAACCCGCGCTACCACGAGGAGGTCATCGCCCGGACCAGTGAGATGATCGACGCCTGCGCTGAGGCGGGCTTTCCGGCGGTGATCGCCTTCACGGGCTACAAGTGGCGGGACGCCGAGGATCCGAAGAGCGGCGAGATCTCGCTCGAGGAGGGCGCCGACAACTGCGTCAAGGCGCTCAAGGAGCTCGCGGCGCTCGGCGAGAAGAAGGGGGTCACGATCTGCCTCGAGCACCTCAACACCCGCGACGACTCGCACCCGATGAAGGGCCACCCGGGTTACCAGGGCGACGACGTCGATTACGTGGCGAACATCCTCCGCCGCGTCGGCTCAGAGCGGGCGAAGATGCTGTTCGACATCTACCACGTGCAGATCATGAACGGCGACGTGATCCGCCGGATCGAACAATGCAAGGACGTGATCGGCCACGTCCACACCGCCGGCAACCCCGGCCGGGCCGAACTCGACGACAACCAGGAGATCCTCTACCCGCCGATCATGCGGAAGCTGCTGGAAATCGGCTATGCGGGTTACGTCGGGCAGGAGTTCATCCCCACCCGCGACCCGCTCGCCGGCCTCAAGCAGGCCGTCGCGCTCTGCGACGTGTGAGTTCACGGTCGCGCGAGCACGATTCGCACGTCGGCCACGTTCGTGCCGGTGGGGCCGGTGACGACGAGGCCGCCGGCCGCCTCCAACAGCGTCAGCGCGTCGCAGCGGGCGACGGCGGCGGCCGCGTCGAGGCCGAGGTCTTGGATCCTCCCCGCGACGGCGGCGTCGGCCAGGCCGCCGGCTGCTGCGGTCGGCCCATCCTCGCCGTCGGTGCCGAGGCTGGCGACGAGGAGACCAGGCGGCCAGCCGCCCCACGTGATCGACTCGCTGAGCGCCGCGGCGACCGTCTGCTGGTTGCGGCCCCCACGCCCGTGATCAGCCGGCAGCCGCACAACCGCTTCACCCCCTTGGATGACCGCGCGGGCCCGGCCGTCGGCCGCGACGGCCGCGGCGAGCGCCCGCCCGTCAGCGGCCAGCCGCCGGCCGACCTCATCTGCTGTCTCGCTCGTTCCCGATGCAACGGGGCGGATCGTGACCGTGTAACCGATCGCCTCTGCCGCCCGCGCCGCAGCCTCCACCGCCGTGGCATTCGTGCCGAGGAGAACATGATCGACGCGGCAACCGCGGGGGGTCGTCCAGGATGCCGGCGCGGATGATCCCGTCGCCGAGACGACGGCCGACGCGTTGCCGAGACCGGCACGGGCGGCCTCCGCCTGAAGCACGGCCGTGAGCCGCGGTGCGGCGCGTGTGGCACCAAACCGCTCGAGCACGGCGAGCGCCGCCGCCGCGGTCGCGGCCACGGGCACGCACGGCCCCGAGGCGATGAACTCGAGCGGGTCACCGATCACGTCGGAGAGCACGAGCACAAGCAGGCGGCCGGCCATGCAGGCGCGGGCGAGGCCGCCTCCCTTCACGTCGCTGGCCGCCTGCCGCACAAGGTTGAGTTCGGTGATGTCGGCACCGGCAGCCGAGAGAAAACGCGTGACGGCGACCTTGTCCTCGAGCAGCACGCCCACCGGCGGTGCCGCCAGAAGCGCCGAGCCGCCTCCGCTCACGACCGCCACGGCCAATTCGTCGGGGCCGAGCGTCGAGACCATTGCGATCATTTCCCGCGTGGCCTCGACGGCCGCGGACGTGGGCAGGTTCTCGGCAGCGGGGCGGGTCTCGCGGACCTCGACACCGGTGACCCGGCGGCCCGAGCCCGCCGGCACGCTCACGAGGCCCGTGACTTGCCCCCCCGCGATGCCCCCGGCCGCAAGCGCGTCCACGAGCCCCACCGCCATTCCGGCCGCAGCCTTGCCGCCCCCGACGATCGCGAGCCGCCCCCGACCAACCGTGAGCGGCGGGTCGAGCGAACGACCGTCGATCAGCAGCTCACCGGCAACCAGTGCAAGCCGATCGGCGACCAGCCGCTCTGGCCGCACCGCCGCGATCGCGGCGGCCACGATCGCCGCCAGATCGTTCCGCCATGGGCCCAGGCCACGGCCTTCAGCTCGCGTGGGTGAACCCGCCATGGCCCTGATTCCTCACGCAAAACACACGCGTTTCTGTTTGATTCCTGACACGGCGGACGTAGTGTAACCACGCAGGTATCCGCTGGCCTGAGGGTCGATGGCATGTCCAGGATCTCTCCCTTCGTGACCGGCCTCGCCGTGCTGACCGGCGGCTGGGCCGCCACTGCCGCGGCAGCCGATGCCACGTGGACGGCCTCCGGCGGTGGCAGCTGGAGCAATGGTGCCTTGTGGAGCACTGGCGTCGCCCCGGGTTCGACCGCAACGACGAACAGTGCCGACGTCGCGACACTCGGGGCGAGCATCGCCGGATCGGCGCGCTTGGACGTTACCATCGATGCCAACCGCAACGTGGGTGGGATCGTGTTCAACGGCACGAACAAAAGCCTCCGGTTCGTGGGCGGCCAGGCGGTGCTGCTGTCGGCCGGCGGCTTCATGCGGGCCGAGGACTCGGTCACGGCCGAGACCGCCGCGATTCGCCTGCTAGGCAGTGGCACCTCGTTCACGCTGACCTCCGACTCGTCCGCGGCCGCCGGCCTGACGGTGAGTTCGTTGGTCGGTCTGTCGGAGCCGGGCAGCGTGACAACGGTCGTGCTCACCGGCACCGGCCGCGGCCTGGCCGGCAATCCCGCCGACAGCGCCGCCCAGCTACAGGACGGCCCCAACGGCGGCCGGCTCCGGATCGTCAAGCAGGGCAGCGGCACCTGGCAGATCAAGCTCAACAACCCCTGGTCGGGTGGGCTCGAAGTGATCGAGGGTGAAGCGGACGTGCGCGGCACGAACATCCCGGCCACGAACGCGATCCTGCTCGGCGGCACGTCGGGCACGGCTTCGGCGACGCTCTTTTACGGCAACACGAGCGATATTTACGAGCCGATTACCGTGCGGGCGGGATCCTCCGGCACGCTGCTGCTGCGGAACGACAGCGGCTCCAACCGACGGATTCGGACTACCACCACGCTGGAGCGAGACGTGACCGTAGAAATCTCGAGCCCGACCGGTTCGACGGCCTTCCAGGGCAACTTCGCGGGTGAGGGGGATGTCATCAAGACGGGGGCCGGCACGATGTCGATGTCGGGTGGCACGGCGACCCAGCACGCCGGTAGCTTCATTGTGTCGGCTGGTACCCTCGTCACCGACAACGTCAACTCGACGAACGTCCGCAACCGGATCGCCGTCGCCGCTGGAGCGAAGTTCGACGCCAAGCAGGGCAGCCCGATCGCCGGCCTCGACGGTGCTGGGCAGGTTGACTACTCGAATACATCGAACAAAACGCTTCGATTTGGTGGCAGCGGGTCCTATGAGTTCTCAGGCTCGCTGCTCAACACGGGCACCAGTGCCCTGGCACTCGCGGCCGACCTCAAGGAAGCGGGCGTGCAGATCCTCTCGGGCAGCAGCTCACATAAGGGTTCGACCACGGTCCGTTCCGGCAGCTTGGCTCTGGCCTACGCGACGAGCGACACGTCGAAGCTCGCCGACGACCAGATTCTCTACCTGCACGGCGGCCAGCTGGAGTTGCGCGGCGGCAGCCATGTCGAGGCCGTCGGTTCCACGACGATCAACGGCGGCTTCTCCCGGCTCAGTCGGGCGGGCGGCTCGGCGACGATCGCCCTCGGGGCGTTGACGGCCAGCGGCGGTGGCCTCGACATCGAGTCGGCCGGCATCGCGACCACGACCACCACGACCAACTCCGGCGGCCTGCTGGCGGGTAGCGGCCGGGTGACCATCGGCGGCTCCGACTGGGCGGTGGCCGACGCCCAGGGCGGGATCATCCCGTTCACGAGTTACGTCACCCTCGCGGCGGGGACGGCCGGCAACAACTCCACCCATTATTCCCTTACGGGCGGCGCCGCCGGCTGGTCGGGCAACCTGGCCGTGCGGACGCTCAAGATCACGCCCACCGGTCCCGGTCAGGCCCTCGACCTGGGGGCCGGCTCGTTGTCGGTGGCCACGACGAGGAGTAACGGCGGCCTGCTGTTCACCGGGAGCGACGCCTACGCCATCACGGCGGCTCGAATCCAGGCCGGGGGAGACGACGAGGTGGTGCTCCATCATCACGGCGGCGGCACGCTCTCGTTGCCGGCTCTCAACCATAAGCTCGTACAGTTCGGGACCGGGCCTACGCTCCTGACGGCACCGGCCACCGGGGCCGCCGGCTTGATTCTCTCAGGTGGCACGGTCCGCTTCTCGGACAACGCCCAACTCGGAACCGTGACCGGGACGGGGGTTGTCGTGCTGTGGGGCGGGCGGCTCGTAGCCGACACGTCCGGAGGCGATGTCTCGCTCGTCAATGCGTCTGCGGGCGGCCACCGGACCGTGGCGCTCGGGGCGGCCGACGCCACGATCGATGTCGTCGGCGGCGGCACGCTCACCGTGGCCGGCGTGATCAGTACGACCTCGAGCAACAACGTGGGCGGCGACACGCCGCTGGTGATCGGCGGGCCGGGCTCCTCGGGCACGGTCGTCCTCTCGGGCACCAACACCTTCACGGGCGACACGCGGCTCCACGGAGGCACGCTCTCGATTTCGGCCGACGCCAACCTCGGCAACGCGGCCTACTGGATCGACGTCGCCGCCTCTGCCACGCTCGCCACGACCTCCTCCCTCTCCAGCAGCCGCGTGGTCTCGCTGCGGGCCGCCGCCGAGGGGCGGTTCGCCCCGGCGGCGGATACGACGCTGACGCTGGCCGGGCGGGTCCGTGGCCCCGGCAGCCTGCGGACCGCTGGTACGGGCGTGCTCCTGCTTTCGGGCGGCAACTCGTTCACTGGCGGGGCGACGCTCGCCGCGGGCGTGCTGGAACTGGGATCGACCGCAGCGCTGGGCTCGACCGGAACCATCAGCTTCGCGGGCGGGACGCTCCGGTACGGGATCAACAATGCAACCGATTATTCAGATCGGTTTGCCGCGGCGGGCGAGCCGGTGGCAATCGACACTGGCGGCCGCGACGTGGCCTTCGCGACCGGCTTTGGCGGAGCCGGCGGGTCGCTGCTCAAGGCCGGCTCGGGCACGCTCACGCTCGCCGCCGACAACGCCCACACCGGCACCACGACCATCTCAGGAGGCACGCTCAAGGTCGGCGCCGGCGGCACGGCCGGCTCGCTCGGAGCCACGGCGGCCGTCACGATCGCTGCCGGCGGCCAGCTCGCCTTCGACCGCGGCGATTCCTACGGCGGGCCCCTAGCCGCCGCGATCAGTGGCGCGGGTGGCGTCACGGTCGCCGGTGGCACGCTCACGCTCTCCGGCGACAGCAGCTTCACCGGCGGCACCACCGTGGCCGCCGGCACGCTTCGGGCCGCGGGCAGCGGCTCGCTCGGCCTGGGCAACGTCGCCGTGGCGGCCGGCGGGACCCTCGAAGCCCTCGCCACGCCGGCGCTCGGGCCGGGGGCGGCGATCGACGTGGCCGCGGGGGGCCGGCTCGTGGTGGCCGACGGCGTGTCGCTGCCGCTGGCCGCGGCCGCGAGCCTCGCCGACTGGCGAACGTTGCCCAGCCCCACCGCCCGGCAGACGGTAGCGCGGATTCTGGACGGCACGGCCCCCGCGGGTGGAACGAACCTCACCTCAGCCTGGCTCGCGGCGGCTCCCGGCCAGTTCTCCGACATCCTGTCGCTCTCGGGCACGGGTGCCGGAAATCGCTTCGTGCTCTCCCTGTCGCTCGACCCGCTGCTCTCCGCTGAGGACCTCTCGACTCTCACGATCGGCCGGCGGGCAGGCATCGGCAACGAGTTTACCGCGATCGGCACGACCTTGATGGGTCTCGACCAGCCGTGGACCAGTGGGTTCACGACGCTCGGCCAGTACGGCATCGACACCCAGACCGACACGATCTGGGTCGTGGCCGACGCCAACAGCCAGTTCGTCGTGATGGCGGTCCCCGAGCCCGAACTCCTCCCTCCGCTGGCCGCGGGCCTGGCACTCGCGGCGGCGGCGCAGGCAGCGACCCGACGGCGGCGGGGAGCGGCCCGATGAGCAGGCCCAGCCGTCGGGCCCTGCTCGCAGCCGCCGCGGGCCTGCTCGTGGCGGGCGGACGGACGCTCGCTGCAGCCACCTCCCGGCTGACGCTGCTGACGCACAACGTCTACTACGGGTTCACCCGCACCGATCCGGGCGTGCGGGCACGGTGGCGGGAGTGGATGGCCGGGCTCGCACCAGATGTGGTGTCGCTCCAGGAACTCGTCGGCTTCACACCCGCCACGCTGGCCGCCGATGCCGCGGCCTGGGGTCATGCCCACACCGCGCTGCTCAAGGAGGATGGCTTCCCGGTCGGGCTGACGGCGCGGCGGCCGCTGGAGGATGTCGTGCGGCTGCAGGACGGGTTCCGCCACGGCGCGGTGCGGGCGCGAGTGGATGGGATCGTCGTCTACGCCGTCCACCTCCATCCCTCCGACTGGCACCGGCGGATTCTCGAGGGGCAGGCGCTGCTGCGGGATGTCGCCAGCCTCGGGCCGGACGCCCGGGTCGTGCTGGCGGGCGACTTCAACGGCTTCGCCCCGGCTGACCGGGCTGCCTATGAAGCGTCGCCCGAACTCATTCCCTTTTTCGAAGGCCTCGATCGCCGCGACTCCCGCGCCCAAAACCTGAACGCGGGCCGCCTCGACTACCGCGGGGTCGAACTACTCGTCGAGGCGGGGCTCATCGACGCCCAGGCCCGGCGGCGGGGCCCCACCGACTTCACGGGCACCTTTCCCACGCCCCTGGTCGCGGCGGAGGATCACGGCCCCGATCGCCGCCTCGACTACGTCTTCCTCTCGGCGAACCTCGCCGATGGCCTGGTCGATTGCCGCGTGCTCAGAGACGACGAGACCGCGAAGTTCTCCGACCATTTTCCGGTCCTGGCCGAACTCGACCTGCCCCCCGCCTCCTGACCATCCACTCCACCCCCCGACCATGCCGATGACCACGCCCTTCACGCCTTGCCCCGCACCACCCCGGCCGTTGCGGGGCTCGGGACCGTGGAGGCTGGTGTGGCTCTTCGTGTTCACCACGCTGGTGATGCTGGCGACCCGGGCCGGTGCGCTGCCGCTCGACGGCAACGAGGCGGTCGCGATCGCGCCGCTTCCGGCCCATCTGCAGGGCCGCCACCCGCTCGCCAAGCCCGTCTGCACGGGCCAGGTCCGGCAGCTGCTGCCCCTCGACCACCGGCACGTGGTGGTCGCGATCTACGATGTTCCGGAGGTCGTGGCGAAGGTCGACGCGCTGGCAGGGGGCCGGCTGCTGGCTGCCGTCGAGGCCTGGAAGCGGAGCGAGGCCGCGGGGCGGCCCGACTGGGCGGCCTACAAGCTGCCGGCCGCGCTCCACGCCGAGTTCCTGGCCCGGGCCCGGGAGGAACTCGGGGAACGGCGGCTCGACGAGCCGTCCGCCTACTCCGTCACCAGCCCGGACGACGCCCGCTACGCCCGGCCGCTGCCGCCTGCGCGGGTGGCCCGGACTTTCGTCTCGCTCGGCGGCAGCCGGGTGCCCGGCGGCCACGAGGTGGACTACGCCCACTATTGCATCCTCGCGCTGCCCGAGCCGCTCCAGCCGGGTGCGGCCTATGAGATCGAGGTCGCGGACCGGGGTTCGGTCCGGTTCCGGTACGACGAACTGGCGCTCGTGTCGCGGGCCTTGAAGGTCAATCAGGCCGGCTACCTGCCGGCGGCAGGCCCGAAGCGGGCCTACCTCGGCGGCTTCGCCGGCGGCCTCGGCCCCCTCCCGCTCGAACAGGCGACGACGTTCCGCGTGATCGAGGTCGGCAGCGGCCGCGAGGTGCTGACGGGGTCCGTGCGGCTCGAGGAGCGAAACCCCCGCTTCGCTCCCAAGCCCGACTCGGCTCCCGGCTCACCGCGGCCGACGATGTACGGCGAGGACGTGCACGTGCTCGACCTCGGGCCGTTGACCGACGAGGGGGTGTTCTTGATCACGGTTCCCGGCGTGGGCCGCTCCTGGCCGTTCCGGCACGGCCGCCATGCCTACGGCGAGGCGTTCTATATCGCGGCCCGGGGCTTCTTCCACCAGCGGGCCGCCACCCACCTCGACGCCCGTCACACCGCCTGGGCCCGGCCGCGGTCACCGCTCCACGACCGGATCCAGGAGGGCAGCTACGTCGCGTTCCCGATTCAGGCCGAGCCGCCGAAGGGCTACGAGATCTTCGACGCCGTCGCAGCCTCCGCGGACCCCGACCGAGTGGTCGAGGACGTGGTCGGCGGCTGGTACGACGCGGCCGACTGGGACCGCAACGACCGGCACCTCGTCGCCGTCCACGACATGCTCACGGCCTACGAGGCCCGGCCCGAGGCCTTCACCGACGGCCAACTCTGCCTGCCCGAGTCGGGCAACGGCGTGCCCGACCTGCTCGACGAAGCCGCCTGGGGCCTCGAGTGCTGGCGGCGGAGTCAGAACCCGGCGGGGGGCATCTCCGGGTTCATCGAGACCTCGACGCACCCCACCTACGACGACCCCCGCCATCCCTACGTCTTCTCCCGCCGCACCCGGTGGTCGTCGCTCGGCTATGCCGCGGCCGCCGCTCACCTCGCCCGACTGCTGGCCGGGTTCGACGACCAGGCCGCGGCCCGGTGGACAGAGTCCGCCCGGCGGGCCTGGGAGTTCGGCACGAATCCTGCCAACTCGCTGGGTCGCGTCACCCTCGCGGCCCGACGGCAGCGGGGCCGGGGCGATCCGTACGAGTTCGCCTGGGAGGAGAAGGACGACCTCGTGGCCCCCTTTCGCCTCCACGCGGCGCTCGAACTGGCCCGCCTCACGGGGGAGCGGTCGTTTCTCGAGGGCGTCGCCGCCGATGCCGAGGCGGGCCATGCTCCCTTCCAATGGCGGTTTTCCCACCGCGACGCCTCGGGCTGGATGTACGCCGGGCTGGCCCTCGATCCGGACCGCCGACTGCCGCCCGAACTGGTGGCCCGGTGGCGGCAGCGGTTCATCGCCGAGGCCGACCGGCTCGTCGCCCAGCTCGAGACGATGCCCTATCGCCAGACCTGGCCCCGGGAGCAGGATTACTGGGCCGGCTGGGGTGCCACGGCGGTGGTCAACTTCAACCGCTGCCTGTTCGTCGCCTGGCGGCTCACGGACGAGCCGCGCTACCGTGACGCGATCGTGGCCAACACCGACTTCATGCTGGGCTGCAATCCGCTCGGCCTGAGCTGGACGACCGGCATCGGCTGCGCCTACCCGATCGACATCCAGCATGCCTGGAGCGAGCGGGATGGAATCGTCGATCCGGTGCCCGGGCTGACGATCTACGGCATCAACGGCGGGCCGGCGATGCATCACCGCGGCCGCGATCTGGTGTGGGACGTGCGGGGAACGGGTCCCGAGCCCGTCCGGTTCCTGGCCGAGGCCGGGCGGCAGGTGCCCTTCTATCGGTGCTGGTCGGCCCACCCCCATCTCAACACCGGGCAGTGCGAGTTCACCGTCCACGAGACCTGCGCGGCGCTGCTGTTCTCGACCGCGATCCTGCTCGAGCCGGGCTGGATGCCCGACGCAGAGCTCCGCGGCCGCCGCCCGCGCCGGCCGGAGGATCTGTTCGGCTCCTGGCCGCCGCCATGATCCGTCCCCCCTGCCGCCGCCCGGCCGCTCCCCGCGGGCTGACGCTCGTGGAACTGCTCGTGGTGATCGCGGTGCTGGCGGTACTGATGTCGCTCTTGCTGCCGGCAGTGGGTGCTGTCCGGGCGGCCGCGATCCGCACCGACTGCGCCGCCAAGCTGCGAAATCTGGGCCTGACGGTGCTGGCGGGCGTCGAACTCGACCGCGTCTTCCCCTTCGCAACCCACGGCGGCGCGAGGCCCGGCCGCACCTGGTACGACCTGGTTCGGTCGGGCACGACCGGGCCGGCCTTGGTCTGCGCCGCCCAGTCGCCCGGCGATCTGGCCGCAGGGCCGGGAGGCGCGATCCTCACGGCGGCCGACTACGGACCGGCCGGAAACGCCCGGGGGGACTACGCGGGCTTTCCCTACAGCTACGCCCCGAACGAGCACTACGTGGTTCGCAACGACCAGTGGATCCAGCGGCGACCGCCGCGGCTGGACCATGTGGAACAGGCGGCGACCACGATCATGTTCAGTGACGGCGACCACGGCATCTACCCGCACTGGCAGGGCTGGCGGACGATCCGGTTCCGCCATGCAGGGCAAGTGAATATCGTGTTTATGGACGGGCACGTCGGGTCCTGGCCCATCACCGACTGCCTCGCGCCGGCGCCCAATCCCCGCTGCCTCGTGGACCGGCCCGCGGGCAAGCCACCGTACTGGCTGCTGCCGACCGCCGTCTACACGGAGGGCTCGCCATGATCCTGCTCGTCGACCTGCCGCTCGTCGCCATTGCGGCCACCGTCCTGACACTTCGCCGGCCCAGGCCGCAGGCCGCCGCCTGGGCCGGCGGCCTGCTCGTCGCCCTGGCCGCCGTACGGGTCGGCCTGGCACTCGTGCCGCCGGCGGTCGATCCGCTCGTGGCCTCCCAGGGCCACCTGCAGACCGACGCGGGGGCGATGCTCGCGGCGCGGCTCGGCCAACTGCCCCGGGTCTCCCGCGTGCTCGTGGTGCATGGCCCCGACACGTTCGCCAACCGGGCCCGCCGGGCCGGCCTGCGAGCCGCCTGGCCGCGGGCAACGCTCGAGGCGATCGAGCGCGAGGCGCCGATCGAGTTCGGAGCGATCGCCTGGTCGGCGGCCGAACTCGACGCCGTGATCCGGGAGGCCGGCCGCGTCGATGCCGTCATCTCCCTGGTCGGACTGCCGGCCCGAGAGCCCCGCGCCGACGGCTGGCCGCCACTGCTCGTGCTCGACGCCCAGCCGGATGAGCAGCCGTCGGGCTGGGAGGATTGCCCCCGCCTCGTGGGCCGACTCGTTCCCCGCCGGATCCCTGCGGCGGCCGGGCTGTTCGAGTGGGCACAGCCATGAGGGAGTAACCCCGCACCCGGATCCGCCTGGCACGTGCGGTCGACTCACGGGTTGCCGCGATCGGGCCGCCGCCCGGAGTCACCGGCCCGCGGTTTCCGGGCCGCCTCGTCCACCACGATCTCCAGGTAGTTGCCCTTGCCCGGTTCGATCGTGAACGTGAGGCCGGAGGTCTCGTAGCGGCCGTGACGGGGATGGACGTCGAGGACGTGATGGTGCTGCTCGAGCGGGATGTGCTCGGTGTTCACCACCTGCACGACGATCGCGCGATGCCGTCCGGCCACGGCACCGTCGCCGTCACGCACCGTGGTCAGGCGGAACGATCCGTCCTCCTGGATGATGCCGCTGGCGACCTGGCCGCCCGGCTCGGCCGTCAGTTCCACCATCCCAAACGTCGCCCGGCGTCCGTCCCTGGCCTGGACGTAGCCCCGCACCGGCTGAATCGAGTGGTCGCCCCCGCAACCGAGACCGCCGCCGAGCAGGCAGCCGACCGCGAGGAGGGCGGCCCAGGCGCGCCAGCCGGCGGGCCGGGACGAATCCCCGGAGGCGTTCCACCGATGGTCAGAAGTCGGTGGTGCGGTTGCCATCGTGGCGGTTGCTCAGCGAGCCGAGCACGGTGGTGGAAATCTGGTCGCTGACGGCGCGAACACTCCCGTCGGCCATCACGAAGTGACAGACATTCTGATGCCAACTTCCGAAGGAGTAGATGCTGGCACTCAGGTCGTTGACGGAGCGGGCCAGTTGCGCACCGGGGCCGGCCAGCCGCGATGCAAAGTGGAACGAGTTGCCGTCGTAGACCGAGCCGTCGTCGGGCAGGATGCCCAGCCGCGTCATGGGAACGTGCCGTTCGCCCGCCAGGAAGGTGTTGCTCAGGCCGTCCGTCACGTTGTGGATCCGGATCCGGTCGATCCATTCCGTCGGTTTGCCGGCCAGACAGCGAGCCCGGCTGGTGATCAGGACTCCCGTGCCGTTGCCCCCGTAGTAGAAGTCGGTCGCCGCACCGGTGGCACCGGGCGACAGGTCGCCGTGGTTGCCGGCGTAATCACCCAGGGCTCCGGTCAGGGGGCCGCCCGATGGCCGTGGCCCCGGTGGCGGGTCGGAAGGATCGTTCGGTGGCGGGGGATCGGCTCCGGGAGGATTCGGATTGTCGGCCCACGGAGGCCGGGGACGGCCGCTGCACGTCGGGCAGAGCATCATCATCGCCAACCGTGGCTGGGGCGACCCAGCCGCCGAGGCGGTCTCCTCCCGCGGCCCGGCAGCGGCCTGCCCAAGGCTTCGCCGCGTGGGGCACACATACACCGAAACCGGCATGCCCCGCAGGGCGTCCGGGTGCATGGCGAAAGGCTCGTAGACGTTCCAGCGGTCTGCCGAACGCTCCTCGAGGAATGGGAGCAGATGCACGAACCAGGTCGGCTCCTGTCCGCCGCAGGCATGCTGCGGGGTGTCACCTGGCCGCGGCACGATCCGGGCCGGCGGGAAGGCGCGGTACGCGGCATGAAATGCATGCGTCGCGATTCCGATCTGGCGGAGATTCTGCTTGCAGGCGGTCGCCCGGGAGGCCTCGCGGGACTGCTGGATGGCCGGCAGCACAAGCCCCATCAGCAGGGCGACGATGGCCATCACCACGAGCACCTCGACCATGGTCATTCCATGGCGGGCCGGTCGGCGCCGGGGAACTGTCTCGCGATGCATGGGCCTTGCCTCGAACCGCCACTGCCCCCGGCCTCGAATCCCGAGATCCGCGCCGGGGCGCGACACGATCCCGACTCTCACCAAGGATAGATCATAAATCGCTCCCTTGGGGGGTCGCAACGTTCGGGTCGCACCGTCGCGGACGGTCCCTGCCCGTCATTCGTCCCGGATTCCGGGGAAGTTCTTGGGATCGAACCGGGAGAGGTCGATCCCGCCGCGGCCCTCCTCCTCGAGCAGCTTCATCCGCATCTCCAGCCGCTCGAGCCGGCGTGCCAGCATCGCCGGCGACTCCTGCGAGGGTGCGGCCGGCTTCACGCGGGGCACGGATGGGTAGCCCAACTGCCGCTGGAGCGCGGCGAAGAAGAAGAGCGGGTCCTTGCCGCGGTTGGCCCGCGCGATCCGCCCCTCCTTCTCGCCGAACAGGATCGGCCGGTCCGGTGCCGGCTCGGGCTTGCCCGCCAGGAGGGCGTCCCGCTTCTCGAGCCGCCAATACTCGGGGCTGCGGACGAACACGAGGTCCGCCAGGTCGATCAGCCCCACCTGCCGGGCCACCGTGGTGATCCAGGCCTTCCAGTGGGCGTCGAAGATGTCATCGTCGGCCACGGCGGCGAGGCCGCGGCCGTAGTCGAGCCGGTTCCGCGACAGGCACTCGAAGCGATAGAAGAACAGCCCCTGCGGCGTCGCCCCCTCGGCCCGGTAGCCCGCCTCCCGCTCGAGCATGGCCAGAGCGGTGCGGATGTCGAACCTGCCCCCCTCGTCTTCGGCCCGGGCCATCACGAAGGTCTGGAAGGCGGTGAAGTAGTGGGGCAGCCGGGCGAGCGCCGTGGAGAGCGTGCCGACCAGTTTGAGTTCGCCGACCAGGTAGTCGATCGCCAGTGGCAGCTTGGAGGTGGCGAGCACCTCCTGGCCGATCGCGGAGAGCGCCTCCTGGGCCGCGATCCCGGCCACGATCCGCTCCCCGAATGATCGAAACAGGTAGGCCTGTTCGATGTATTCCTCGCGGTCGAGCATGAACGGCCTGCGGAAAAAGGGTGGCGGCCGGGAAGCGACGGTCGGCGGCCCGCTTCATCATCCTATAATCACACGAGCGCTGCATGGAGCGGCGTCCCGTCAGGTCGCGTATCCATGCCCCCTCGCTTCTCTTCGATCGACGCCGCCATCGCAGCCATCACCCGCGGCGAGGTGGTGATCGTCGTTGATGCCGAGGACCGGGAGAACGAGGGCGACTTCGTCTGCGCGGCCGACGCCGCCACGCCGGCGATCGTCAACTTCATGATCAGCCGCGGCCGGGGGCAGGTCTGTCTCTCGATCCTGCCCGACGTGGCCCGGCGGCTCGACCTGCCCATGATGTGCGAGGCCAACTCCACGCCCCTGGGAACCGCCTTCACCGTGCCGGTGGATCACGTCTCCTCCCGCACGGGGATCACTGCCGGCGAGCGGGCCACGACGATCGCGGCGATTCTCGATCCTGCGAGCAAGCCAGCCGACTTCGTTCGCCCCGGCCACCTGTTTCCGCTCGTGGCCAAGGAGGGAGGCGTGCTGCGGCGGGCCGGCCACACCGAGGCCGCCGTCGACCTGGCCCGGATGGCCGGGCGAGTCCCGGCAGGCGTGCTCTGCGAGATCCTCGACGCCGACGGCAACCGGGCCGACCGCGACACCTTGTTCGCGCTGGCCGCCGAACACGGCCTCGAAATCATCTCGATCGAGGAACTGATCCGCCACCGCCGCTCACGCGAGAAGCTCGTCGAGCGGATCGCCGAGGCCGACCTGCCCACGAAGTACGGCCGGTTTCGGATCATCGGCTACGGCGTCAAGTTCGAAGCCCAGCAGCCGATCGTGCTGGTGCTCGGCGACCCCACGAAGGTGGCCGCGCCGCTGGTCCGGCTCCACTCGTCGTGCTTCACCGGCGACCTGCTCGACAGCCTGCGGTGCGACTGCGGCGACCAGCTCCACATGGCCCTCGACATGATCGGCCGCGAGGGCACCGGGGTGCTTGTCTACCTGCCCCAGGAGGGCAGGGGCATCGGCCTGATGGAGAAGCTCCGGGCCTACGCGCTCCAGGACCAAGGTCTCGACACCGTGGAGGCCAACCTGGCCCTCGGCTTCAAGGCCGACGCCCGCGACTACGGGGTCGGCATCCAGTTGCTCAAGGATCTCGGCCTGGCGAAGGTTCGCCTGCTCACCAACAACCCCAAAAAGACCGACGCCTTCATCTACGGCGGCTTCGATCTGGAGGTGGTCGATCAGGTGCCGATCCTGCCGCCGGTCAACGAGCACAACGAGAAGTATCTCGCCACCAAGCGGGAGAAGCTCGGTCACCGCTTCCCCGACTGACGGGCGGCCAGCCCCGTGGTTGACCCGGCCGCCGTGGCCGCCGTAGCATCGCAGTTTTCCCGGCCAAAAACCCTGGGAGCCAGGCATGCCGGCACGCTGCTTCTCGTCGCACCCGTCCGGCCGCTTCGCCCGCGGCTTGGTGCTTGGTTTCGTGACCGTGTCCCTCGTCGGCTGCGGTCCCCAGACGAAGGAACCGGAACTCAAGCCCGAGCCGGTGCTCACGCAGCCGGAGCCGGAGAAGCCGCCTGCGACGCCGCAGCCCTCGCCCTCCGTCGAGGATTCGGCCGGCGAGCCGCCACCGCAGGCCGCGGCCCCGTTCGCCCCGCCCCCGCTCGAGGCGCTCGACCGCGACACGAAGTGGATCGACCGGCCGGTCCGCGACGCGCTGGCAGACCTGGCGTCTGAACTCGACCAGGAGCCGCCGCTGGCCACCGCGGCCGAGGCGCTGGCGCTCAGGAACGACTCGGTCGAGAACAACGAGAAGATCCTCTCCGCCTTGGGCCGGTTGCCCGCCGACGGGGAGGCCGACTATGCCGCCCGGATCGACCGCCATCTGGCCGTCGACCTCAACAGCACCAACCCGATCCTGGCAAGCTCCTCGGCCGAGCAGGACGTGCTCGGGCTGACCGGTTTCGGGCTGTTCTCCTTCGACCGCCGCCTCGAGCCCTTCGCCGCCGCCGAGACGGTTGAAAAGTGGCAGACGAGCGTCGATGGCACGCTCGACAAGGTGGTGCTCCGCGGCGACTTGGTCTGGAGCGACGGCAAGCCGATCACGGCTCACGACGTGGCCTTCAGCTACAAGCTGATCATGGACGAGCGGGTGCCCGTGCCGGCCGTCCGCAGCGGCACCGACCAGCTCCGTGGTGTCCATGCCTATGACGACCGGACGCTCGTGTTCTTCCACAAGGAGCCGCTGGCCACCAACGTCTGGAACGTCAACTTCCCGGTCATCCCCCGGCACGTCTACGGGGACAGCTGGGAGGCCGACACCACGCTCAAGGACAGCCCCCGGCACGTCGCGCTCGAGGCCAAGCCGGTCTGCGGCGGTGCCTACGAGATCGCGTCGCGGAGCCGCGGTCAGGAGATCGTGCTCAAGGCCCGTGAGAGCTGGCACACCGTCGGGGGCAAGCAGGTGCGTGCCAAGCCCTTCTTCGACGAGATCCGGTTTCGGATCCTCGAAGACCCCAATACCGCGCTCCTGGCGCTCAAGAAGGGGGAGATCGACGAGATGGCCCTCACGCCGGAGCAGTGGACGACGCAGACCACCGACGGCGACTTCTATGCCCGGAATACCAAGGCCACGGCTCCGGAGTGGGTCTCCTTCCATTTCGGCTGGAACACGAAGAGCCCGTTCTTCTCCGATCGCCGCGTCCGCCGGGCGATGGGCCACGCCTTCGACCACGAGCGGATGCTCGACACGATCTGCCACGGCCTCTACACGCCCTGCACCGGCACCTTCCACCCCTCGGCCTGGATGGCCACCAAGAAGGCCATCGAGCCCTACCGGCAGGACCTCGACCGGGCCGAGGCGCTGCTCGACGAAGCCGGCTGGATCGACCGCGACAACGACGGGATCCGCGACCGCGAGATCGATGGGGTAAGCGTGCCCTTCGAGTTCACCGTACTCTCGAGCCAGCAGCCGATCGCACTCGAGATCTGCACGCTCCTCCAGCAGAGCCTCGACCGGATCGGTGTGCGCGTGAACGTGAAGCCGACGGAGTTCACCGTCCTCCAGCAGCTGCTGCTCGAGAAGAAGTTCGACGCCTCGTTCGGTGGCTGGGGCGCCGGCGCCGACCCCGACACCTCCTCCAACATCTGGGCCACCGGCGAGGGCCGCAACTTCGGCAGCTATTCCAACCCCGAAGTCGATCGCCTGTTCATCGAGGGCCGCACCGAGGTGGACCGGGCCAAGCGGGCCGAAAAATATGCCCGCATCCAGGAACTCCTCTGGGAGGACCAGCCCTACACCTGGCTCTACTGGCGGAACAGTTTCCACGGCTTCTCGAAGGACGTCCGCGGCTACGTCTTCAGCCCCCGCGGCCCCTTCCACTACTCCCCCGGCTTCGGCAGCCTCTGGACCCCCGTGCCATGATCCAGTTTTTTATTCGGCACATCGATCGACTGCGAGGGGTTGCCCATGCCGATGGAGCCGGCCTTGGCAGCGAGCGCAGGCAGGATGCCGAAGCGAAGCTGGCATGGAGCGAGCGAAGCCCAGGATGGGCGCAGCGAGCGTCCGGCGAGATGGCATGGGCAACCCCGAGCCCTCGCGCGGCAGGCCAACCCGAGCGTCCGGCGAGATGGCACGGGCAACCCCGAGCCCACACCACTGGGGATCCCGGTCCACTCGGAGGCTATACTTCCGAGTCTCCCGCAACCGGCCCCGCCCTGCTCGCCTCGGGGCCCGTCACCCCCCTCGGAGATTCGTGATGTCGCGGCTTCGTCGCCTCGTCCTTCTGGCCTGCCTCGGGGCTGCTCCCCTGCCTGCGTCGGCCGCCCGGCTCGACCTGCCAGAGGGGGCCCACATCTGCATCATCGGCGGCGGCGTGGCCGACGCCATGCAGCACTCGGGCTGGCTTGAGGTGATGCTCCAGAGCCGGTTTCCCGACCACCGCCTCGTGATCCGGAACCTCGCCTACGACGGCGACGAGATCGACCCCGCCAAGCGGCTCCGCTCCGCCGACTTCGGCTCCCCCGACCAGTGGCTCGCCGGCGCCGCGCCGATCCCCAAGCCCGACGCCATCGGCGACAAGAACGCCGTCCGCGAGAACCGCTTCGAACTCACCGGCACCCGGGCCGACGTGATCTTCGCCTTCTTTGGCTCGAACGAAGCCCACGCCGGCCCGGCCGGCCTCGAGGCCTTCAAGGCCGAGGTGGAGCGGTTCATCAAGCACACCCTCGCGCAACAATACAACGGTGTTTCCGCGCCACGGCTCGTGATGTTCTCCCCGATCGCCCACGAGGACCTGGGCCGGGCCCACTGGACTGACGGCAGCACGCACAACGCGAACCTGAAGCTCTACACGACGGCGATGGAGGAGGTCTCGAAGGCCAATGGCGTCGAGTGCGTCGACCTCTTCACGCCCACGCTCGAGGCCTATGCCAAGAACCCCGAGAACCTCACCACCGACGGCATCCATCCCAGCGCCGCCGGCGACCGCGTGATCTCGGGCATCATCGACGAGGCCCTGTTCGGCGCCTCGCCGGCCCGCGACGAGCGGGCGCTGGCCCGGCTCCAACAGGCCGTGGCCGACAAGAACTTCTATTGGTTCAACCGCTATCGCGTGACCGACGGCTACTCCACCTACGGCGGCCGCGCGTGGCTCAAGTTCGTGGACGGGCAGAGCAACTACGAGGTGGGCCAGCGGGAGCTCGAGTATCTCGACATCAAGACGGCCAACCGCGACAAGCGGATCTGGGCCACGGCCGCCACGCTCGCCGACCCGGCCGCGCCGCTGCCGCCGGTGGAGGAGAGCGGCCTGCCACCGTTGATCCCGGTGAAGACCAATAAGCCGGGCAAGCTCGAGGGGGGCACGCACGAGTTTCTCTCAGGCGCCGACGCGATTGGGAAGATGACCGTCCACTCCGGGATGAAGGTCGAGCTCGTGGCCGACGAGCGGATGTTTCCCGAGCTGATCAACCCCGTGCAGATGGCCTTCGACACCAAGGGCCGGCTCTGGGTGGCCGCCTGGCCGACCTATCCCCACTGGCGGCCCGACGAGCCGATGAATGACAAGCTCCTGATCCTGGAAGACACCGACGGCGACGGCCGCACCGACAAGGTGAAGACCTTCGCCGGCGACCTCCACAACCCCACGGGCTTCGAGTTCTGGGGCAAGGGGGTGATCGTGGCCCAGGGGCCCGACATCCTCTACCTCGAGGACACGAACGGCGACGACGCCTATGACGTGAAGACCCGGATCATCGGCGGCATCGACACGGCCGACACCCACCACACCGCCAACAGCTTCTCTTTCGATCCCGCCGGCACCCTCTACTTCCAGGAGGGCACCTTCCACCACTCGCAGCCCGAGAGCCCCTGGGGCCCGCCGGCCCGCACCGCCAACGGCGCCGTCTTCTCCTACGAGCCGCGGACCGGCAAGGTGGGGCTCTACACGTCCTACTCATTCGCCAATCCCCACGGCCACACCTTCAGCCGCTGGGGCGACGACATCGTGGTGGACGGCACCGGCTCCGTGCCCTACTGGGGCAGCGTGTTCTCCACCCGGCTCGACGGGATGAACAAGCACGGCGGCGCGCCGAGTGTCTACCGCCAGCGGACGCGGCCCTGCCCGGCGATCGAGACCCTCTCGAGCCCCCACTTCCCGGCCGACCTCCAGGGCAACCTGCTCGTGGGCAACGTGATCGGCTTCCAGGGCATCCTGCAGTACACATTCAAGCCCGGCAGCGAGGCGGCGGCCTTCCCCGAGGCGGTCGAGGTGGAACCGCTCGTCTCGTCGAGCGACCCCAACTTCCGGCCCGCCGACATCGAGCTGGGCCCCGACGGCGCGATCTACTTCACCGACTGGCAAAACCCGATCATCGGCCACATGCAGCACAACCTCCGCGATCCGAGCCGCGACCGGATCCACGGCCGCGTCTATCGCGTGGTGATGGCCGACAAGCCGCTCGCCCAGCCCGTGCCGGTGGCGGCCCGCCCCGTGAGCGAACTCGTGGCCTTGCTCGCCGATCCCACCGACCGCGTCCGCTATCGCGCGAAGCTCGAACTCGCCGGCCGCCCCGAGGCCGAGGTGGTGCCGGCCGTGAAGGCGTGGCTCGCCGCGCAAGACCCGGCCGTGGCCGACTTCGAGCACCGCCGCCTCGAGGCGCTCTGGACGCTCCGGCACTTCGACCAGGTCGAGATCCCGCTGCTCGAGAGCGTGCTCGCCTCGCCGGACTTCCGGTCCCGGGCCGCGGGGATGCGAGTGCTCGCGTCGATCACCGAACGGGTGCCGGGGGCGCTCGATCTCGTCCGCACGGCCGCTGCCGACGCCCACCCGCGGGTTCGGCTCGAGGCCCTGCGCACGGCCACCTTCCTGCGGGTGCCCGAGGCGATCGAGGCGCTCGCGATCGTGAACGAGTTTCCGAGCGACGGCTTCATGGACTACGTCAAGCGAGAGGCGGCCCGCGTGCTCGAGCCGGAGTACAAGGCTGCCCGCGAGGCGGGCCGGAAGGTTGCCTTCACCACCCGCCCCGGGCTCGAGTTTCTCTACGGCTCGATGACCAACGACGAACTCCTGGCCGAGCCCCGCTCGACCGATCTCTACCGCGTGATGCTGCTGCGGAGCGGCCTCGACGAGCGGCTCCGCAGGGAGGCCGTGGAGGCACTCGCCAAGGCCGACAACACGAGCGTGGTGAAGGTGGTGGCCGGGGCGCTCGCGGCCTTGGACAGCCGCCAGGGCGACGTCGATTCGGGCACCGTCTTCGACCTGATCCGCGTGCTGCTCGCGCGGCCGGCCGGTGAACTGGCCGATCTCCGCGGCGACATGGAGAAGCTCGCCACCACGGCCAAGCGACCGATCATGCGGCGGATCGGCTACGTGGGGCTGATGACGATCGATTCCGCGAAGGCCGGCGGCGACGCGAGCGACGCCGCCTGGAAGTTGGCCTCTGGCGACCCCAAGCGGCTGGTGGACCTGATCGAGGCCCTGCCGCTCGTGAGCGATCCGGCCGTGGCCGGGCGGCTCTACGAGCGGATGCTGCCGCTGCTCGCGCCGGCCGACGGGGCGGCGCCCGCCAAGCCGGGCACCCTGGCCCGCTTCATCCGGATCGAGCTGCCCGGCAATGCCCGCACCCTCACGCTCGCCGAGGTCGAGGTCTACGCCGGCGGTGAGAACGTGGCCCGCAAGGGGAAGGCCTCGCAGTCCACCACGTCCAACAGCGGCGACGCCTCGAAGGCGATCGACGGCAACACCCACCCCGCCTTCGGCAACGGCGGCCAGACCCATTCCCACGAGAACAAGCCGAACCCCTGGTGGGAGGTGGACCTCGGCCGCGAGCATCCGGTCGAGCGGATCGTGATCTACAACCGCGGCGAAGGAGATCTCGGCAACCGGCTGGCCGACTTCACGCTTCTGGCCCTCGATGCCGGCCGCCGCGAGGCCTTCCGGCTCGCCAAGCAACCCGCCCCGTCGCTCGCGGCCGAGTTCCAGCTCGCCAGCGACGCCGAGCGGACGGCCGCCGCGATCCGCCGGGCCGTGTTCAACGCGATCGTGGGCGTGAAGGGCAAGGAGGCGGAGGCCTTCGCGAAGATCCTCCCCTTCGTCCGCGACGACCTCGACCGCGACGCCGCGATCCGGGCGCTCTCCCGCATTCCGCTGGCCTCCTGGCCGGCCGACGGCGCGGCCGCCACGGTCGATGCCCTGATCGCCTCCCTCAAGGCCGCGGCGCCCGAGGAGCGGTCGAGCGATGCGGGCCTCGCCGCCTGGCAGTTCGCCGAGAGCCTCACCCGGCTCCTGCCGGCCGCCGAGGGCAAGGCCCGCCGCGCGACGCTCGCCGACGTGGGCGTCCGCGTGGTGCGGATCGGCACGATCTACGAGCGGA
>CAMCPF010000005.1 GCA_945876515.1 Candidatus Kuenenia stuttgartensis | reverse complement strand
GCCAGGCCGATCAGGCCAACGTGATCTCGTTTTTGGCCTTCGACGCCGCCAACCCCAACTCGATCGCCAGCTGCCTCTGCGCCGCCCGGGAGAACGCCCGCACCGTGCGCGACATGATCAGCTCCGCGATGTGGGAGGAACTCAACAAGGCCCACCTGGAGGTCCAGTCGGCCGCCCGGAGATACGGGGGCTGGCTCCATCCCCGGGAGTTTCTCGAGGAGGTGAAGCGGGCCAGCCAACTGATCACCGGCGTGGCCGATGCCACGATGTCGCATGGCGAGGCCTGGCACTTCGGCCGCCTGGGCCGGCTGGTGGAGCGGGCCGACAAGACCAGCCGCGTGCTCGACGTGGAGACGTTCTTTCTCCAGCCGGCCGCCGTCTCCGCCCCGCCCGCGGATGGGGTCGCCGCGAACGGCAGCGCGGCGGCTGCGGCGCCGCCCCGGACGGCCGCCGAGCCCCCCGGCGGCGACGCGGTCCGCTGGTCGGCCGTGCTCGAGAGCGCGAGCGCCCTGGAGATGTATCGCAAGCAATACGGCGCCGTCTCGCGGCGGCATGTGGCCGAGTTCCTGATCTTCGACCGGTTCTTCCCCCGCGCCATGCACTTCTGCCTGATCAAGGCGGAGGAGTCGCTGCTGGCGATCACCGGCGGAGCGAAGGGGTCGTATACGAATCCCGCGGAGCAGCGGCTCGGCAGGCTGCGGGCCACGCTCGACTACGGGGCGATCGACGAGGTGCTCGCCGGGGCCGGCGGGCTGCACGGCTTCCTCGACGGCTTCCAACTGCGGCTCAACCGGGCCAGCGACGCGATCCACGAGACCTTCTTCGCGATCCGGCCGCTCGGGCACCCGGCGGAGGCGACCGCGTGAGATGGCCATTCGGATCGCCCTCCACCACCGCACCGAGTACCGCTTCGACCGGGAGGTGCGGCTGGCCCCGCATGCCGTCCGCCTCCGGCCCGCGCCCCACTGCCGGACGCGGGTGACGGGCTACTCGCTCTCGGTCGAGCCGGCCGGCCACTTTCTCAACTGGCAACAGGATCCGCAGGGCAACCACGTCGCCCGGCTCGTGTTTCCGGAGCCCACGCGGCGGCTGGTGCTGGAAGTCGATCTGGTCGCCGAACTCGTGGCGATCAATGCCTTCGACTTCTTCCTCGAGCCGGAGGCCGAACGGTTCCCGTTCGCCTACGATCCGGTGCTGGTGGCCGAACTGGCCCCGTATCTCGCCACGCCGGAGCAGACAGGGGGCCCGGCGGTCGAGGCCTTCCTCGCCGACTTCCGGGGCCGGGGGCGGGCCGCGGCCGGATCGCGATCGATCGACCTGCTCGTGGCGCTCAACCTCGCGGTTCACAAGGCCGTGGCCTACGTGATCCGGATGGAGCCGGGCGTGCAGTCGCCCGCGGAGACGCTCGGCCTCGGCACGGGCAGCTGCCGCGACTCGGCCTGGCTGTTGGTCTCGCTCGCGCGGCGGCTGGGGCTGGCGGCCCGGTTCTGCTCCGGATATCTCGTGCAACTGGTGCCCGATCAGAAGCCGCTCGACGGACCGGCTGGCCCGACCGCCGACTTCACCGACCTGCATGCCTGGGCCGAGGTCTATCTGCCCGGCGCCGGCTGGGTGGGCTTCGATCCCACGAGCGGCCTGCTCGCCGCCGAGGGGCACATCCCACTGGCGGCCACGCCCGACCCGGCGAGCGCCGCGCCGGTGACCGGGGCGGTCGATCCCTGCCAGACCGAGTTCGCCTTCGAGATGCGGGTCACGCGGCTGGCCGAGAGCCCGCGGACGACCCGGCCGTATGGCGGCGAAGCATGGGAGCGGATTCTTGCGGTCGGTGACGAGGTGGACGCGGCGCTCGCCGCCGCCGACGTTCGCCTCACGATGGGGGGCGAGCCGACCTACGTGTCGATCGACGATGGCGACGCCCCGGAGTGGAACACGGCGGCGTTGGGCGACCGCAAGCGGCGGGCGGCCGGAACCCTCGCCCGGCGGCTGCTCGACCGGTTGGCTCCCGGCGGCGTGCTCGTCGAAGGGCAGGGGAAGTGGTATCCGGGCGAGCCGCTGCCGCGGTGGTCGCTCGATGTCGTGTGGCGAAGCGACGGCGGGCCGATCTGGCGGCGGCGGGAGCTCCTGGCCGACGACCCGCCTGCCGATCCCGCGGCTGGTGACGAGCCGCCGGCTCGACCGGTCAGCGCGGCCGAGCGGGAGGCGAGCGCGGCCGCAGCGGGTGACTTCGCCCGCAGACTTGCCCAACTGCTCGGCCTGGACCCCGCGTTCGTGATGCCGGCCCACGAGGTCGCCCCGGCCAGCCCGCTCGACACGACGCCGATCGACACCGAGACGCCCGCCGCCTTCGTGCTGCCGATCCTCAGGGTCGAGCGGAGCGGCGCGGCCCGCTGGCGGTCGAGTTCCTGGCCGATGCCGGGCGGTCGGGTGCCGCTCCTGGCCGGCGACTCGCCGGCCGGCCTGCGACTGCCGATGGGGAGCCTGCCCTGGCCCACTGACAAGGAGTTGGCCGCGGGCGATGGAATCGTCCGCACCGCGGCCGTCGTCGAGCACCGGCGGGGCCGGCTGCACGTCTTTCTCCCGCCGCTCGATCCGCTCCCCATCGAGGCCCGCGACCCACAGGCTCCGGGCTCCGCGGCCGACTGGCTCGAGTTGGTGGCGGCCATCGAGCAGGTCGCCGGCGAGCGGGAGACTCCGGTGGTGCTCGAGGGCTATCCGGCGCCCCACGATCCCGGCCTCGTGCGGCTGCACGTCACGCCCGACCCCGGCGTGATCGAGGTCAACGTGCCGCCGGCGGGCTCGTGGCGGGAGCTGGTCCGGCTTCGCGAGATGCTGGCCGACGAGGCCCGGGCGAGCCGGTTGTGCGCGGAGAAGTTCGAGCTCGATGGGCTGCACACGGGGACCGGCGGCGGCGACCACGTGGTGCTCGGGGGCCGCACGGCGGCCGACAGCCCGTTTCTCAGGCGGCCCTGGCTGCTCGGTGGGATGGTGGCCTACTTCAACAACCATCCTGCGCTTTCGTACCTGTTCGCCGGCCGGTTCATCGGGCCGACCAGCCAGGCCCCGCGGATCGACGAGGCCCGTCACGAGAGCCTGTACGAGCTGGAGATCGCGCTGGAGCAGCTCGCGGCGGCCGCCGGACAACCAGCCGACGCACGCGCTGCACCCGGCACGCTGCAAGCCTGCCCCGACGTCTGCGTGCTGCCGTGGCTGACGGACCGCGTATTTCGCAACATCCTCACCGACTTGACCGGCAACACGCACCGGGCGGAGTTCTGCATCGACAAGCTCTGGTCGCCCGACTCGGCCGGCGGCCGCCGCGGCCTGGTCGAACTCCGTGGCTTCGAGATGGCCCCGCACGTGCGGATGGGTCTTCTGGCCCAGCTCGTGGTGCGGGCGCTTGTGGCCTGGCTGTGGCGGGAGCCGTCGCTGCCCGGGCTCGTCCGCTGGGGCACCGCGCTCCACGATCGCTTCCTGCTGCCGCACTTCTTGATGCAGGACTTCGCGGCCGTGGTGGACGACCTGCGACGGGCCGGGTTCGGCTTCGAGCGGGAGTGGCTCGAGAGCTTTGCCGAGTTTCGATTTCCGAGGCTCGGTGAGGTGACCCACGACGGCGTTCGGCTGGAGCTCCGCACGGCGCTCGAGCCCTGGCACGTTCTGGGCGAGCAGCCGGTGGGCGGGGCCACGGCTCGGTTGGTGGACAGTTCGCTCGAGCGGGTGCAGGTGAAGGCCGCGGGGCTGGTGCCGGGCCGCCACGCGATCGCCTGCAACGGCCGCCGGGTGCCGCTGGTCTCGACCGGCGTGCCGGGGGAGTTCGTGGCGGGGGTGCGGTTTCGGGCCTGGCAGCCGGCCGACTGCCTGCATCCCACGATTCCCGTCCACTCGCCGCTGGTGTTCGACGTGGTCGATCTCTGGAGCGGCCGCAGCCTCGGCGGCTGCACCTGGCACGTGGTGCATCCGGGCGGCCGGTCGTTCGAGACCCGGCCGGTCAACGCGCTCGAGGCCGAGAGCCGTCGGGTGGCGCGGTTCTTCGCCACCGGCCACACGCCCGGCCCCTTCGCCCCGCCGCCCGAGGAACGGAATCCCGACTACGCGTGCACGCTCGACCTGCGACGGCGGGTGGAGACGCCGCCAGCGAATGGCCGTTGATCACGTGCCCCGCACCGCGCGGCGGGCGATGCCGGCGAGCATCCGGCGGAAGACGAGCTCGTGCAAGGGCCAGATGGCGTACCAATAGGCCAAGCCGCCCAGACCGCGGGGATCGAATACGGCCGTCTGGTGGATCGTGACATCGCCGTCGCGGGGCACCACCTCGAACTCCAGCCAGCCGCGGCCCGGCAGCTTCATCTCGGCCGCCAGCCGCAGCCGCCGGGGCGGCTCGCAGATCTCCACCCGCCAGCAATCGAGTGTCTCGCCCGTGCAGAGCCGCTCGGGATCACGGCGGCCCCGGGCCATGCCGGGCCCGCCGATCAGTTGGTCGAGCCAGCCCCGGAGCGTCCACAGCCAGTTGGCGGCATACCAGCCGTTCCGGCCGCCGATCCGCTCGATCGCCGCGAAGGCCCGTTCGGGCGCGACGGCCACGACCGTGTGGCGATGATCGACGAGCCGCGAGCCCTCGGGTGCCCCGCCGTAGCGGCGAGGAAGTTCCTCGAAGTCGGCGAAGTCGGCCCAGCGCTTGCCCGCGAAGAAGCCATCTTCCTGCTCGGCCGCCTCGCGGACCGCGGTGGCGAGGTCGCGGGGCCGAAGGGAAAACTCACGCTCCGCTGCGTCGTTGGTGACCACCGTCGGATTCTTCAGGCCGTCGATCAACTTTCTGCCCACCTTCGAATACCGGGGCGTCACGAGCTTGAGCCACAGGCTCGAGAGCCGCGGCGTCAGCACCGGCACGGGGATCATGAGCCGTCTCAGGCCCCGCTGCCGGGCATACTCCCGCATGATAGCGCCGTAGGAGACCTTGTCCGGGCCGCCGATCTCGAAAATTCGCTGCGAACCCGGGGGCAGATCGACCGCCGCTGCGAGGTAGGCCACCACGTCGGCGATCGCGATCGGCTGGGTGGGGGTGGCGAGCCAGGCCGGGCAAATCATCACCGGCAGCCGCTCGACGAGCGTCCGCACGAGGTCGAAGGAAAAACTTCCCGCCCCGACGATGATCGAGGCCCGGAACTCGACCACGTCGAGGCCGCTGGCCCGGAGGATCGCCCCCACCTCGTGGCGGCTGCGGAGGTGGGCGGAGAGCCGGTCGTCGTCGGCCCCGAGGCCGCCCAGATAGATGAGCCGCTTCACCCCCGCGGCCTTGGCGGCAGCGGCGAACCGCTCGGCGGCCAGCCGGTCGGCCCGCTCGAAGTCCACGCCGCTCTCCATCGAGTGGACGAGCCAGTAGGCGGTGTCGATGCCGGCGCAGGCCCGGGCGAGGTCGTCGGGGTCGGTGGCGTCGCCCGCCATCACCTCGGTGAGCGGGCCGGTCTTGCCGGCGAGCTTGCCGGGTCGCCGCGCGAGGCAGCGGACGCGATGCCCCAGCCGCTCGAGTTCGGGCAGGAGCACGCCCCCGACATAGCCCGTCGCACCGGTGAGCAGGATGTGCATGGAGGCAGTCTACGCCCGCGGCCCTGGTGACGCAGGCTCGGGTATACCCATCCCATCCCGCTCGAGGCTCACGGGGCCTCTTGCGTGGTAGCTCGGGGTTGCCCATGCCATCTCGCCGGACGCTCCCTCCGGCCATCCCTGGCCTCCGGTCGCTCGGAGGAAACCTCGCTGCGCAATCCTTGCTGCGCTCGGTTTCCTACGCCGCTCGATTGGCACGGGCAACCCCGAGCAGTCAAACGTTGCCCAGGGGGCTGTACCCGCAGGGGACGGTCCCCTTTCGGAAAGCGACCGTAGATTCGTCTGGACGAACGTCGCGCGCCACCACGCGCACGAGCACGGCCGCCCGGAGGTGCGGCCGGCGGCAGCGGCCGAAGGCCGGAGTGCCGCCAGCCCGCGGGGGCCATGGATGGCCCCGCGGGCGCTATGGATAGTCAACCTCGAAGGCGCGTTGCATCAGAGTTGGGTCGCCGGTCTTGAGGCCGTACATGAACCACCGCACCCGCTGCTCACTGTCGCCGTGGGTGAACTTCTCGGGCTGCACGTAGCCCTGGGTCTGCTTCTGGATTCGGTCGTCGCCGATCGCCGCGGCCGCGTTGACCGCCTCACGGATGTCGTCCTCGTCGAGGATGCCCTCGTACTTCGCGAGGTGATGGGCCCAGACTCCGGCCAGGAAGTCGGCCTGGAGTTCGAGCCGGACCGAGGCCTGGTTGTATTCCTTCTGCGATACCCGTCCCTGCAGCGATTGCACCTGCTGGCTGATGCCGAGCTGGTTTTGAATGTGATGGCCAAACTCATGGGCGATCACGTACGCCTGGGCAAAGTCACCGGGCGCGCCAAACCGCCGCTTCAGCTCCTCGTAGAAGGTCGGATCGATATAGACCGTCTTGTCGAGCGGGCAGTAGAAGGGGCCCGCACCGGCGTCGGCGATGCCGCAGCCGCTCTGCACCCGACCAGTGAACATCACGAGCCTCGCGGGTGCGAATCGCTTATTGAAGGCCTGGGGGAACAGCTTGGCCCAGACGTCCTCGTTGTCGGCCACGACGGTGCGGAGGAAGGCCCCCATCTCGTCGTTGATCGGCTTGGCCGGGGCGGCCTGCCGGGCTCCCGGCGGCGCCTCGAAGAGCTTGAGCACGGGCACGAGGTCGGGGAAGAACAAGGCCGCGCCCATGATCAGCAGCGTCAGCAGCCCGCCCCCCACCGCCACGTCCCTGCCGAGGCTCCGCCGGTCCTCGACGTTCTTGCTTTGCCTTCTGCCCTGCCACCGCATGATCGTGATCCTCTCCGGGGTATGAAATCCAAACCGTTGCCAGTGTACGGCAGCCAGCGCCGCCAAAACATCCGCTCACTCCTCCGGGAGCGGCTGGCCCTTCGTTTCGGGCAGGAAGGCGAGCACGGCCAGCCCGAGCAAAAACACAACGCTCATCATGGAGCAGGCGTTGCGGAAGGCATCGAGCTTGGCCTCCGGCGTGGTAGCCCCGGCCTTGAGCGTTGCCTGGAGCCGGCCGAGCGTGAACGGGCCGCTGGCGGCCAGAAACCGGCCGACGTTGTAGCAGAAGCTCGTGCCCGTGCTCCGCAGGCTCGTGGGGAACAACTCGGGCAGGTAGATCGCGAAGCCGGCGAACAGGGCCAGCTGGCAGCCCCCCATCACGGCGCTCATCCAGATGTCACCCCGGCCGTTGAAATACTGGAAGTAGGCGACCGTGACGATGAACGCGGCCACGTAGCCGATCGCAAATGCCCCCTTCCGTCCCAGGGTCTGGGCGAGCCGGGTGAAGAGCAGCATCCCGATGAAGGCGCCGATGTTCTGCACGATCGAGTTGATCCCGATCCAGTACTGCTTGCGGCCCGCGATCTCGTCGGCGGGCACGCCCTCCGCCGTGAGGGACCGCTGCATCACGTCGCCGACGAGTTCGGGGCTGAAGAAGCCGATGCCCCAGAGGCCGATCACGCCGGCCACGCAGAGGATCATGCCGCCGATCGCCCGGCCGCGCCAGCGCGGATCGCCCAGGAGCGCGGCGTAGGAGCCGAACTTCACGCCTGCGATCTTGCCCGCCTCGCGGGCCCGAACCCACTTCTCCGGCTCCTTCAGCCGCACCTGGATGAAGACGCAGAGAAAAGCCGGAATGGCGCCCACCAGGAACATGTATTTCCAGGCCGAACCCGCCGCGATCGCCTTGGTCTGCTCGAGGTGGCCGAGATACATGCTCGTCACGCCGGCGATCACGTTGCCGATGGCCGAGAGCGCCTGGAGCACGCCGAGTGCCCCGGCCCGGGAGCGGTCCGGAAGCGTGTCGGCCACGAGGGCGACGGCCAGACCGAACACGCCCCCCACGCCCAGGCCGGTCAGGAAGCGGTAGGCGGCGAAGTCGATCCAGCCGGTCGAGAAGGCCGACAGTCCCGTGCAGACGGAGTAGATCAGCACGGTGAGCGTGAGCATCTTGGCCCGGCCGAAGCGGTCGCCGAGCGAGCCGAAGATCAGACCGCCGAGCGCCCAGCCGGCGACGAAGATGCTCGTGGCGTAGCCCCCGTAGAGCTTCGGGTCGGTGCCCGGCGGCAGGAGCGACTCCATCGCGCTGTTGCGGGCCAGCAGGAAGAGTTGCTGGTCGAGGCAGTCGAACAGCCAGGCCAGCGAGGCCACGGTGAACACGAACCAGTGGTAGGGGGTGAGGTCGGTATACCACGGCCTGGCCGCGTCCTCCGCCTTCGTCTCGCCCCGTGCGCCTGCCGTGCCGGCCATGTCGTGTCCTTTCGTGTGGCGGCGGGATGCCGCTAGCCCAGTTCCGTCTCGACCCGCCGCATGTACTCGATGCTCTCTCGCGCCAGCCGCTCGGGGCCCGGAGCGTAGTCGAACACCTCCACGCTCACCCAGCCGGCGTAGCTGATCTCCTCGAGCGCGCGGAAGATCGGCACGAAGTCCACGAGGCCGAAGCCCGGGCCCTGGAGGTTCTCGTCGTTGGCGTGGAAGTGCTCGAGCCAGGGGGCACTGGCCCGGATGATCTCCGGGATCGGAGTGGGCTCGGAGGCCATGGCCTTGACGTCGAGGTGCAGCCGCACGTGGGGGGAGCCGATCGCCTCGATCAGCCGGCAGGTCTCGGCAGCGGTGGTCAGTACGTCGGTCTCGGCCGGCGCGAGCGGCTCGAGCGCCACCACCGTGTCGGTGGTCTCGAGCACCGGCACCAGCCGGGTGAACACCTCACGAATGTGTGCGACCGCCTCGGCCGGCGAGACCCCCGGCAGCAGGCTCCGCTGTTTGGGCGAGCCGAACACGAGGATCCGGCCGCCGAGGTCGTGGCAGAGCCGGACGAGCTCCCCGAGATATTCGACCGTACGGTCGCGGACGGCGGCGTCGGGGTGGGCTACATGGAAGCCATCGGTCTTGGCCAGGAGCCAGTGGAGCCCCACGCAGTCGAGCCCGGCCCGGGCGATCGTGCGACGCAGCTCGCCACGCGCGGTCGCGGAGAGGTCGGACGCGAGCGGGGCGAGCGTGAACGGGGCGATCTCGATCCCGCGGTAGCCCGCCGCCGCGGCCGCGTCGCAGGCCTTGGCCAGCGGCCAGTCGGGGAAGGTTTCGTTGCAGATCGCGTAGCGGAAGGGGGAGTTCATCTCAGCTCGGCTGCAGCCCGCGGGGATCCTCGACCTTGGCGACCCGGCCGGTGCGGGCACTTTTGTAGCAGGCTTCGACGATCGCCACCGCCTTGCGGCCCTCGAGGCCGTCGAGCGGCGGCCGTCGGCCCTCCCGCACGGCTGCCAGGAACTGTTCGAAGTTGCGGGTGTGACAGGCGTAGTTGATCGCCATCGGATCGGCCGCGCCACCGGAGGTGTGGCTCGCACCGCCGAGCCGCTCACGGATGGCCGCGTCGTCGGTCGCCTCGGTGCGGAACCGCCAGCTGACGAGCTGCTCCTCGAGGATCTCGGCCGTGCCGTCACGGCCGCCCACCAAGAGCCGCCGCAGGCTGCCGGGAAACAGGCTCGTGGCGGCCAGCAACTGGCCGAGGGCGCCGTTCTTGAGCCGGAGGATCGCCACACAGGTGTCTTCGACCTCCAGTCGCTCGGCGTCGTGGGCCCGTACGGCCGTGAGGGCGACGACGCTCTCGACGGGGTTCTCCCCCGGGGCGAGCCCGGGCATGGTCGCGCCGGCGATCCATTGGAGCGCATCGACGCCGTGGATCGACTGGTTCATCAGCGCCCCGCCGCCGTCGAGGGCCTTCGTGCCCTGCCAGCGGCCGGGTCCGTAGTAGGCGTCGTCCCGCCACCAAGGCACATAGCTCGCCGCGATCGCTAGCTGGCCGAATCGTCCGGTCGCGGCCGCCTCCTGCACCGTGGCGACCACCGGGTTGAACCGCTGCGGAAAGATCGCCCCCAGGGCCACGCCCCGCCGGTCGGCCGCGGCGATCATCCGGTCGATCCGCTTGAGCGTGATCTCGAGCGGCTTCTCACAGATCACGGGCACCCCCCGGCGGATCGCCGCCAGGGCCGCGTCGAGATGGGCGCCCGAGGGCGTCGCGACGGTGACGAAGTCGGGTTTCTCGCGGCGGAGCAGCGTCGCCGCGTCGGCGTGCCAGGTGCAGCCAAACTCCGTCGCGAAGGCCCGACCTTTCTCCTCCGTGCGGCAGGTGGCCGCGACGAGCGTGACGCCCGGGATGTCGGCCAGCGCCTTGGCGTGGAGCCGGGCGATCGCACCGATGCCGATGATGGCTGCCCGCATCGGTTCGTCGCTCCTCCGGATCGCCCGCTGAATCATCGTTGCCGCACCGCGTGGAGCAACGCCGAACCGCCGTCAGTGTGACGCCGCGCAGGGCGGGCGGCAAGCGGCACGGGGTATACTTCGTACCGCCGGACAGGCGGTTGCCTGCGGTCCGGCATTTCCCCGTTCGGGCGAGACGCATGAGCCATCCGTCAGCCTCCAGTTCCGAGCGGCTCGTCGCGGCGCTCGCCGACGTCGGAGCGCGGGTCGCGCTCGTGTCGAGCGGCGGTGGGGCCGAGGCCATCAGCCGGCTCGTCTCCACCCCGGGCGCGAGCGAGGTGGTGCTCGAGGGAGTCGTGCCCTATGCCCGTGCGGCCGTCGATGGCCTGCTCGGCGGCCCGCAGGAGTCGTACTGCTCGGCGCGGACGGCTCGGCGGCTGGCCGTCGCCGCCTGGGAGCGTGCCGTGCGGCTCGAGGAGGCCTCCGGCACGGAGTCTGTCGAAGCCCGACGCCGCGCGGTGGGGGCGGCCGTTACCGCGGGCCTGCGGACCACGCGGCCCAGGCGGGGCGACCACCGCGCGATCGTGGCGGTGCAGAGCCGTGGGGCCACCCGGTTGGCTGAGCTCGTGCTGGAGAAGGAGGCGCGATCGCGGGGTGACGAGGAGCGGTTGGCCGCCGACCTGCTCCTCGTTGAGCTCGCGGCGAGCTGCGGCGTTGCGGCCGCCGGTGCCGAGGTGCCGTTGCGGGCCGGCGAGGCGATCAGTCGCGACGTCGCCGAGCCGCCCGAGGCGTGGCGGGAATTGTTCACGGGCGAGCGTTCGGTGGTGGACGCTGGAGTCGGTTCTGCAGTCGGCCCGGCGGCGGGCGGTCTCGTCTTTCCCGGCTCGTTCGACCCGCTCCACGAGGGTCACCTGCTGATGGCCCGGATCGCCGAGGAGATCGCCGAGCGTCCCCTGGCCTACGAGATCTCGATCGCCAACGTGGACAAGCCGACGCTCGATTACGTCGAAATGCGGGACCGGGCGGCGCAGTTCGCGGGCAGCCCGCTCTGGTTCACGCGCGCGGCGACGTTCGTGGACAAGCTCGCGATCTTTCCCCAGGCGACGTTCGTGATGGGGGCCGACACCTTCGCGAGACTGCCCGAGCCGCGGTATTACGGTGGCTCCCGGACGACGGCCACGCGGGCCGTGAAGCTGATCGCCTCGAAGGCGGCCGGGCTGATCGTGTTCGGCCGGGCCCGCGACGGGGTGTTCGAGGAGGCGGCCGCGATCGACGTACCCAAGGCGCTGCGCGACGTGGCCTACTTCGTCTCGCAGCGGGAGTTTCGCCTGGACGTGTCGAGCACCCAGCTGAGGCGGCGGGCGGTCGCCGGGAGCGGAGCATGAGCGGACGGTGGAGCGCGGCGTGGTCGGCGGTGGCGATCTGGGCCATGGGACTCTTGCTGACCGTGTCGGCGCGGGCCGATGCGGTGGCCGACGCGCTCGCCCCGCATGTCGGCAAGACCCTCGACGTGGTGGAGCTCGGCACGGGACGGCGGTTCGTCCGGCCGACCCTCGAGCGGGTCGTGGAGCGGGACGGCAAGACCGAATCGGTGCGGATCGTCGAGGAGGGCCAGCCGCGGCCGACGAGCCTGCTCCTCAAGGGAATCACGAAGATCGTGGCCGACCGGGAGACCGTGTACGAGGCCGAGGCCAAGGGGGGCGGCGCCGCCGGCCTCCGCGGGCGGGTGGCTCGCGAGCGGCGGGAGGCCGAACTCGCGGCCTCGCACGAGCGGATGAAGGCCCGTGGGGTGGAGCCCTGGCCCGCCCTGAGTTCGGATGAGCATGCGGCCGAGGTCGACCGGCTTAAGGCGTTCATCACCGAAGTCCGGCAGGCCTTTCCCAAGCTCGAGGTCGCCGAGACGCACGAGTTCATTTTCGTGACCGACATCCCGGCCGCGGAGATCGCCCCCTACGTCGCCAGCCTCGACTCGATGCACGATCTGCTCTGCGACCTCTATGGCATTCCGCGGGGTGAGCCGGTCTGGAAGGGCAAGTGTCTGGTCGTGGCCTTTCGCGACGAGGGGGAGTTTCACGCCTTCGAGGCCCGGTTCATGCGGGCCGACATTCCGTTCGGCGTGCACGGGCTGTGTCACCAATCGTCGGACGGGCGGGTGATCATGGCCTGCCATCGGGGCCCCGACGCCGACGCCTTCGCCCACATGCTCGTGCACGAGACGAGCCACGGCTTCAACCACCGCTGGCTCTCGCCCGAGCGGATCCCCAACTGGCTCAACGAGGGGCTTGCGGAGTGGGTGGGCACGCAGGTGGTGCCCCGCTCGCGACAGGTGCCGGCGAAGGAGGCCCAGGCCCGGGCGTTCATGCAGCAGACCGGGTCGCTTGGCCCCGACTTCCTCACTGCCGCCAACATCCAGGCGATCCAGTATGGAATTTCGTCACAACTCGTGAAGTTTCTCGTGGCCCGCGACCGCAAGAAGTTCGCCCAGTTCGTCCGCGGGATCAAGGAGGGGATGACGGCTGAGGAGAGCCTGGAGGCGGCCTTCAACGGCTCGCTGGCCAACCTGATCGCCGCCTTCGGCGGCGCGATCGGCGTGCCGAACCTGAAGCCCTGACGCACGGGAGCCGGCTGACGCCCGCACCTGCGGAGCCCGCATCCGACGGCGGGAAACCCGGGTCTGCTTTCCTACCCAGAGCGGCTTCAGGGATCGGTCTCGGTCGATTTCATGGGGTTGTGCAACTCCGCGATGATCCCGAAAGTTGGGAGGCCTTGAGTGTCGCGGTTGCGGCCGAACTGGGCGACGCTGTACGCCGTGTTCGGTGAACCATCGGTCAGGAGTCTTGCTCGAACCCAGAGCGACTTGCCGCCGAGTACCGCAACGGGCAGAGGATCCTCGGTCAGCCAGTCGCCACCCCATTCGGATCGTGCGATGGGGTCGTGAAGTGACAACCATTCGATCCCGTCGCTCGACACATCGACCGCAACGGCGCCGCGGCCCACGCCGCCGGCGAGCGTCGTGAAATCCCAGGATCGAGTGGCCGCAAACAGCATGGCTGATTCGATGGCGTGTACGAATTCGAACCGAAAGGTCACCGAGCAGACCGTGCCGTCGCGCACCGGTCCGATGTAGGTGACAGGTGAGGCCTGCCACTCGGTGAAGACTGCAACCCCATCGGTCGCGACGACGTAGGGGAGGGCTTCGGTGATTCTTTGGTGCATGATTGAGACGACTTCGGAGCCCGGTTGGGGTGCCAAGGGAGTCGCCAGCCGGCGGGAGGCGATCACGGGATCGGGCGAAGCACTCCTCCTCGCAGTCAGCTCCGGGAGTGGCCGGCGACCAGCGACCGCGACCATGGTCGCGCCCAGCAGCACGACGGCGAGCCCCACCGCGGCGGGTCGCTTCCAAAGTTCAGCGGGGTTGGTTTTCCTGGTGGCCCGGTGCAAGTCCGCGGTGAATGCTGCAGCCGTGGGATAACGGTCGGCTGGATTTCGGCGAATGGCACGACGACAGATAGCCGCAAGCCGGGGCGTGATGGATGAGCAGACACGCAAATCACGATCCCCCGTGACCTCGCTCCGGATGGCCACCGGAGTGTTGCCAAGGTGGGGCGTGCTGCCCGACAGGGCCTCGTGCAGCACGATCCCAAGGCTGTAGATGTCTGCAGCCGGCGTCACCTGTCCGGCGTCGAGGAGTTCGGGCGCCATGTACCGCAGCGTGCCCACGCTCGGGGCAAAGTCGCCGGCCTGGGTTGCCGACTGGGCGATCCCAAAGTCGGCGAGGACCGCATCACCGTGGTGGGAAATGAGGACGTTCGCAGGCTTGACATCACGATGGACGACGCCCTCTCGGTGGGCGTACTCCAGGGCGGCGGCGATTTGCGACACCCAGCGAATGGCATCGGAGGCAGCAAGTGATCCATGGTTGAGGCGATCAGCGAGGCTACCGCCATCCATGAACTCCGAGACGATGAACAGGCAGTTGTCGCCGTCCGTGCCGACGTCATGCACCGCCGCGATCGCGGGATGCCGTAGCCGGGCTACCCAGCGGGCCTCGGTCAGGAATATATCCTGCGTGCCGATCCGTGATGCCCTGGGAATCTTGACCGCCACGATCCGCCGCAGTTCGGTGTCGAAAGCCCGCCAGACCTCGGCAAATCCCCCGACTGCGATCCTCTCGTCGAGGCGGTAGCGTTCGGCGAGCAGCCGGCCACCAGGCGGAGGTTGGTCAGCCTCGGACTGTGCCTGATCGTCGGGGTGGTCAATCCAGTAAGACGCCTTGAGCGCACGGATTCGGCGATCGAGTGTCTCGATAAGCTCGGGGTTGTCTCGGCACAGGGTCGCCGCCGGGAGGTCTTGCCCGGCCTGGAACGCGTCCTCCCAGGCCAGGAGCAGGTCGGCAAGTTTCTCACGCTTCCGCGGGTCCATCGGTCAGTTCCCCTTGGAGCCGGAGTTTGGCGTCGTTCCACCGGCGGCGGACTGTTCTGGCGGAACACCCGAGCATCTCTGCGGCCTCGTCCTGGGAAACACCCTCGTAGTAAAGAAGGTCGAACACCTCTCGTTCGTCGTCCGGGAGAGATTGGGTTCGTTCGTGAAACTCCGCCCATTCCGCCAGGTCTGCAGGCTGTGATTCGAGTCGATGCAAGACTCCGCCGATCTGGTCCGGAGGCTGGTGGTCGGTGTGGTGGTTCCGTCCGATGCCGTGCGGACCAAAATGCTTACGGCCGAGGTCGATGAGTTCACGGCGGATTTGAATCGTGGCGAGGTTGAGAAAGTGGCGGATGCTCCGCACGTCGGTCGTGGCCAACGCACGGTGGAGCCGAAGCATCGCATTCTGGAAGACATCGTCGGTCTGTTCCCATCGCTGAAGACCCGGGCGACCGCGGAACATCCGCCGAGTGAGCACGAGCAGGCGATCACTGGCATGGTTGAGCAGGAGATCCCGGGCCTGCGGGCCGCCCCGGCCGACAGCCTCGATCAGGGGCTGGAGGTCTGTGTCGCCGGAGTTGGTGCCAGGGGATTTCATGCCCCGGATAGCGTACGTCGATTGCCGCTCCGGCAAGGTGTGGTTTCTTTTGGACCTTGCGGAAACCGCGGCCCAAGCCGGACAAAATCCCGATTTGGACGTCGCTTGGCCGCTCCCGGTGGCCGCTTACGCAAGGAGAGGGTGGAAATCGGCACGGCGTTCGGTGACAAGGGTAGTCGAGGGAACACAAGGCGATGCAGCGGCATGACGGAAGTCGGGCGGGTCTGACTTGTGGCGAGCGCGGCGCGTTCAGTTTGGTGGAGCTTCTCGTGGTGATCGGAATCATCGCGATCCTGGTCGGACTCCTTGCGCCGGCGATTCAGAATGCACGGGAATCCGGTCGCCGCATTTCGTGCGCGCATAACATGAGGCAGGTGGCAACCGCGATTCAGCTCTACCACAGCTCGGCCAGGCAGTTTCCGAGCGGAATGTCATGGCGGGCAGAAGCCTCGGGATGCCAGCCGTTTGAGCCCGGCACGACTTACTGGAACGTCCGCATCATGCCGCACCTCGAGATGGGGACACTGGCGGCAATGATCAACCCTGCTTCCTCGAATGGCCAAGCCATCGATGATAAAACACGACAGGCTTACCAGACTGTGGTGCCTGCCTTTCGATGTCCGTCCGATACTCACGGGACGGTGACGACGGGTGTCTTCGATTGGCGTGGCTACACCCGCGCGAACATCGCAGCCTGCTTCAGTCCCCACGGCTTCATCGTCGAGCCGGAGGCAGATTTACGGTGCCTGACGGCAGATCCGCAGGGCTGTAGCGGAGGGAGTCTCACCACGATAAACCCGACCGTGCTGAGCCAGTCGCCGTTGAACACGAAGCCCGGCCGCGCGATCTTCAACATGCCCGGGCGCAAGCGGAAAGAAAAAGACGTCACCGATGGTCTTTCGGCCACGCTGATGCTGAGCGAAGTGATCTCCGGTGGCTCGCTCAACAACGGCCAGGATCACGACTGTCGTGGCTCATGGTGGGTTCATTTCGGGCTGATGTTCACCAACTGGAAGACTCCCAACACGCCGGATCCCGATGTTTGGGGCGGGCCGTCGCCCGCCGTCATACCGTCGGGCAAGCCAGGATTGCCCCCCATCGTGGCTCGCGGGGGTGGCTGGCATGGCTACATGGCAGCGGCTCGAAGCATGCATCCCGGCGGCGTGAATGCCTCGTTTGCCGATGGCGCGACACGTTTCGTGTCCGACAACATCGACTCGGATGCGTGGACGGCCATCGGCTCCATGGATGGCCAGGACCGCGCGGGCGAGTGGTGATCGGTGTTTGGACGCCGCCAGACGGCAAGGAGTTGTCGGGGTGACTGCTGCGGGAGCCTGGGAAATCGCGTTGGAGCTTGCCCGGCAGGCGCGGGCTGGCAAGCCAGTTGCAATGGCTGTGATGGCTCTCGTCGCAGCAATGCTCTTGGTGACGTCCATGACGATCCTGTCGTGGATGCTGGCGAGTCGCGACGCCCTGTGTGCGGTGCAGGGGCACGTGACGATTCTGGGTGAACCGATCGCAAGCGGCGAGGTCATGTTCAACCCCGGGGATGGTGCCCCGGGACAGCGGCGCTCGGCATTGATTGCGGGAGGTGCGTACAGTCTTCCTCTGGCCCGTGGACTTTTGCGAAACCAAAAGTACGTGGTCGAGATCAGGGCCATGCGGCCCACGGGGCGTCTTTATCGTTCTCAGGGGCAGGAGGTCGATGAACTTGAGCAGTTCCTGCCGTCACGATTCAACACGGCATCCGAGTTAGAGGCCCGCCCAACCTCGACACGGTACCAGCTCGACTACGACCTCAGTCCGTAGGCCAATCCGGCATGCGGGTTGGATTGCGGCCGGGGTGCGGTCGGAAGCGTCGCGGTGCCCGCGTGCCTGGGGGGCGATTACTGCTTGATCCGGCGGGCGAGGCCGGCGGCGATCCGGTCGAGTGTCTGGCTGCGGTCGTCGAGGCCGATGTGGACGCGGATGATGGTCATCGCCTGCTCGTCGGCCAGGGCCGCGGTGAGCGCCTCGTCGAACTCCCCCTCCGTCCGCACGTCCCAGCCGGTGCCGCCGCCGAGCACCTCCGGCAGCCGTTGATACTGCCAGGGATTGATGTCGTTGAAGGAGCCCTCGAGGAGGAGCCGCTCGGTGCCGTAGCCCTGGTTGTCGAGCACGATCACCGTGACCGCCAGGCCCCGGCGGACGATCGTGGAGAGCTCCATCCCGGTCATCTGGAAGGCACCGTCGCCCACCATCGCGATCACCTTGAGGTCGGGCCGCGCCGTCTTGGCCCCCAGCGCCGCCGGCACGGCGAACCCCATCGAGGTGTAGTAGGCCGGGGCGATGTATTCGGTCTGGCCGCGGATCACGAGGTCGCTCGAGGCGAACAGGGCGTCGCCCACGTCGGCGATCACGATCGTGCGGTCGTCGAGCGACTCGTCGAGCCGCCGGACGAGCCGTGTGGTGGTGATCGGGGCGTCGGGGGCGAGCACGAAGGGCTCGAGCGCCGCGGCAGGGCCCGGGGGCAGGGGGCGGGAGACGGCCCGGGGGGCGGCGGCGGCCAGTCCGCGGATGAAGTCGTCGAGCAGGACGTCGTGGTAGTGGTGGTGACTGATCCGGAGGTCGTCGCTGGCGGCGTAGATGCTGGAGGCCGCGTCGAGCTTGGCGGTGAAGATGCCCAGGTCGATGTCGGTGAGCAGGGCCCCGAGGATGATCAGGCAGTCGCTTGATTCGACGAACTCCGTCACCTCGCGGCGGCCGAGCGCCCCCTCGTAGAGGCCGATGTAGAGCGGATGCACCTCGCTGACCACGCTCTTGGCGAGCATCGTGGCGGCGATCGGGATGCCCGCCTTCTCGGCCAGGGCCACGGCGTCGGCCTGGAGGCCGTAGCGGTGGAGTTCGATGCCGGCGATGATCACCGGCTGCTTGGCCGCCGCGATCCGGGCCGCGGCCTCCTTGACCGCCTCGGCCAGCGCCTCAGGGTCGCTCGCCCGCGGCGGATGGACATAGGGGCGGATCTGGTCGGGCACGACCGTGACCATGTCCCGCGGCAGTTCGAGGTAGACGGGCCGCTTGAGCCGGTGGGCCGTGTCGAGGAGGAAGTCGATGTCGCGGAAGGCGGTGGCCGGATCGACGATCTCAAGGCTTGCAGCGCAGAGCTTGTCGAACACCTCGAGCTGCGTCCGCCACTCGCGGACGCGATGGTGAAGCAGGGGGTCTCCCCCGCGCTCCGCCAGGCCCGGCGCCCCCGAGATCATGACCACGGGGCTCTTCTCGGCGTAGGCCCCGGCGATCGAGTTGGCCACGCTCAGGCCGCCCACGCCGTAGGTGACGCAGACGGCCCCCATCCCGTGGACTCGCGCGTAGGCGTCGGCCGCGAAGCCCGCGCAGTCCTCGCGGGTGCAGTTGACAATCTGGAGCGGCGAGTGCTCGAGCATGCTGTAGAAGGTGAGCACGTAGTCTCCCGGCAGGCCGAACACGTGCCGCAGGCCGTAGTCGGAGAGCCGCCGGATCAGGTACAGGCCGATCGAGAGGCTGGTCATGCTCTCCGGCCGCTGCGCGGCCGGTCGGACCACCGGCGGGGCCACGAGGCCGTTGTCGAGGCTCGAGCCGAGGACGATCGCCATCGCATCCCCTCCTACTTCGAGAGCCGCCGCTGCCGCACGGCGAGCATCGTCATCCAGAAGCCCACGAAGCCCGCCACGCAGGCGAGCACCACGACCGCCCGAAGCGGGTTGTGGTTGAACCGCCAGGCCCCGATCGCGTGGAAGATGCCCCACACCACGATGCCGGCGACCACCCAGCGGATGATCCGGGCTCGGTCCTGCGGAGGAGGGAGGTCATTGGCGACGGGATTCATGGCGGCATTGTAGGCGGCGGGGCGGAATTGAGCCGCTGCCGCGTTGAGGCCGGCGCCCGGGGCCGCGTACGCTGCCCCGGATGAACGCCGCTTCGACCGACACTCCCCGCCGCCGCGCGCCGATCGCCTTCGACCTGCCCGCCTACGGCCTGGCCGCGGCCTCCCTCGCGGGCTTCGCCGGGGGCTGGCACTGGCTCCTCGACCTGGCGAGCCACTTCCGCTGGGACTGGCTCTTGGCGGCGCTCGTGTGGTTCGCGGTGGCGCCCTGGCGCCGCAGCCGGCTCGCCATGCTCTGCCTGCTCGCCGCCATGGCGGCCAATGCCTGGGCGCTCCTGCCCTACTGGATACCGGCCGCCGCCGAGGAGGCCGCCGGCGACGACACGCTCCGGATCGTCTCGCTCAACGTGCTGAGCGACAACACCGACACCGGCCGCACGCTCGGCTACCTCGGCCAGTGCGGGGCCGACGTGGTCGTGCTCCTGGAGGTCAACGACGCCTGGGCGTAGGCGGTCGCGCGGCTCGAGCCGCTCTATCCACAACAGGTCGTGCATCCGCAGGAGGATCGCTTCGGAATCGCCGTGCTCTCGCGGCTGCCGTTGGCCCGCGAACGGGTCGAGCCGCTCGCGGAGGGGCCGCCGGTGGTGAGCGTCGAGCTGCCGGTGGGCCGGGCCGGCTGCCTGCTGATGGCGGCACATCCACAGCCGCCGATCGTGGCCGACTGGTCGGCCCGGCGCGATGCGCAGCTGGCGGCGATCGGCGAGTTGGCAGCCACCGAGGCCCGGCCGGTGATCGTGGCGGGCGACTTGAACGCCACTTCCTGGTCACACGGCTTCCGGCAGCTCGTCCGGCTGCGCGGCCTGCGCGACTCAGCGGTCGGCCACGGCGTGCAGGCCACCTGGAACGCCCGCTGGTGGGTGCCCCGGATCCCGATCGACCACGTGGTCGTCTCGCCGGAGGTCAGAGTGATCGCCCGCCGCGTCGGCCCCGACGTGGGCTCCGATCACCTGCCGGTCGAGGCGACCCTCTCGATCCCGTGACCTGTTTCACCGCCGCGACTCATACTCGATCCGAAACAGATCGAGCAGATGGAGATCCATGCGATCCTTCATTCGATTGCTGGCCTTTTTGCTCGCGATGATGTCCCGGATGTTGGCCACCGGGAAGATGCCGTCGGTCACGGCGCGACGTTTTGCCGCGGTGTAGCTCTCGATTCCATCGGGCGCGAACACGATGTCGAGATCGAATGGACCATCCGTGAGCTGAATAAAGTCCTTGCCGGCGATGATGTCACGTGCCACCGTGTCATCGATCATGAACCCCAACTGGCGGACGGCAGTGACGATGCGGCGACCGTTGTCGGCATCCTTGGCCGGAAACACGTCGACGTCCTGTGTCGTACCCGGAAAGCCGAGAAGGATGGCGGCGCCTTTCCCGATGAAGAGATAGTCGACTCCGGCGGCCGCGAACGCCTCCGCTACTTCCTGAGCCTGGAGTGGATTGAACGGCGAGCGATCGTTCATTCCAGCGGCGCCGGCTGATAACCGAGGTACGCAGGCAGGTTGGCCGCACACCACTCACGGTAGGCCTGGGTGCTCGCGAAAACCCGGGAGGCTGGCACATCGAGCCCGGGCCGCGAGACCCGACAGAATCCATACTTCATGCGGGCCTCGAGCGGCCGTTGCATCTGGCGACGACACTGCTCCCGAAACAGGAGGTCGTCTACTTCGTCTGGTGAATCCGAGCGTGAAGGAAGCGAAGCCATGATTCCTCAAGAGTACCCCGCGCGGAATGGCCGGTCTATCGATGAGCGAATCGCTCGCCCAACAACTGGTGCCGCATTTGGGGGCAGGTCACGTTGACCACGCTCTCCGTCGGCGACCCAGTCTTAGGATCGCCGCGTAGCCTTGCGCAGCCGCCGGCCCCGGGCCGTCGGCGGCACGCTCTTGAGCGGCTCGGGCGCGCCGTCGAGCGGCTGGCCAGCGCGGACGGCCGCGAGCCGCTCGCGGATCCGGGCGGCGTAGGCGTCCGAGAGTTCGCAGCCCAGGAAGCGGCGGCCGAGCTTCTTGGCCACGGCGAGCGTGGTGCCGCTGCCGCCGAAGGGATCGATGACCGTGTCGCCCGCGTTGCTCGAGGCCCGGATGATCCGGCCGAGGAGCTGCTCCGGCATCTGGCAGCCGTGCCAGCCGGAACGCTCCTTGAAGGTGCCGCAGACGCGGGGGAAGTACCAGGTGTCGCCGTCGGCGGTGAAACCCTCGGGCAGGTCCTGCGGCCGGAGGATCCAGGTGTCGTCGGGCAGCCGGCCGGCCGCGTTGGCCCGCTTGTCGGCATAGACGAGTTCCCGCGCGCTGGGCACGCGGATCGCGTCGTCGTTGAAGGTGAAGGTCGTGGGATCCTTCACGAAATGGAACAGGTGGGCGTGGGAGCGGCTGAACTTGGTGCGGCAGTTGACGCCGAAGGTGTAGTACCAGACCACCCAGCTGCGGCAGGTGAAGCCGAGCTCCCGCGTCGCGAGCACCTTCAGCTCCGCGGCGTACTCGTCGCCGATCGCGAGCCAAAAGGTTCCGTCGGGGCGGAGCACCCGCTGCACCGCCTCCATCCAGCGCCGCGACCAGGCGAGGTAGTCGTCGGCGGTGCGGCGGTCGTCGTAGGTGTCATAGTCGTAGCCGATGTTGAACGGGGGATCGGCGAACGCGAGGTGCACGCTCTCCGCCGGCAGCCGAGTCAGGATCTCGAGGCAGTCGCCCTGGTGGACGCGATCGAGGGCCGGGCGGGCAGGGGCGGCGGAGCGGGGCATGAAAGAAATCTAGAGCGAATGCCCGGCGGCCGGCAATGAATGCGGCGCCCTGGCGGGTTTCCGGCTGCGCCGGCCATCGACCCGGCCATGTGAGCCGATCGTGAGGGCATGGACGGGGCCGCCGGCTCGGTTTCCGGGATTTCCCCGGCATGGCTTCCGGGGTTGGATCTGGTAGTGTTCCCTCAGTTGGGGCAGGCAGTTTTCGGGACGACACCTCGGAGGGATCGTGAGCATGGCACCTCGAACGACGTGGGAATTGGTTTTCGGGCGGTCGAGCCGTGGGCGGCGGGGTCGTCTCGCGGCCGGTGCCAGCGTGCGGTGCGAGCCCCTCGAGCGGCGGGCGCTCCTGTCGGGAAACGGCGCGGGGAGCAGCGTGCTCGGCACCGTCGTCGATGACATCGGCGACACCTATCTGGTCGGTTCCTTCAAGGGCACGGTCGATTTCGATCCCGGCCCGGGGGTCGTAAACCTGACGAGCCGCGGTCGCAGCGATGCCTTCCTCGTGAAGCTCGACGCGGCCGGCGGGCTGCTGTGGGCCAAGTCGTTCGGCTCGGCGGGCGACGATGCCGCGCGGGGCATCGCGCTCAACCCGCTCGGCGACGACGTGTTCGTGGTCGGGAGTTTCTCGGGCACACTCGTGCTCGATCCTGCCGATCCGGAGGCCTCACTCGTGGGGGCGGGCCGCCGCGATGGCTTCATCGCGTCCTTCGACTCGGAGGGCAACGACGTCTGGGCCCGCTCGTTCGGCGGCAGCCTGATGGATGGCATCAACTCGATCGCGATTGATCTCAGCGGCACGGTCTACGTGGGCGGGGAGTTCACCGGCAGCGTCGATTTCGACCTGCTGCACGGCGGCACGGTGCTCACCAGCACCGGGCGGGGCGGCCGAACCGACGGCTTCGTCGCGGCCTACAGCCTGCTGGGCGGCTGCCTTTGGGCCCGGGCCGTCGGCGGAGGCAAGGACGACGCCGTGCTCGGCGTCGCGACCAGTCCGGCGGGACTGGTCGTGGCGGTCGGCGAGTTCGAGCAGACCGTCGATTTCGACCCGGGGCCGGGTGTCGCCCGTCGGCAGAGTCAGGGTGATGCCGATGGCTTCGTGTTGGCGCTCAGCCGGGCGGGCGAACACCGCTGGTCGTTTTCACTCGGCGGCCGCGATGACGACGCGGTCCGGGCGGTGGCCTGCGATGCGGCAGGCAACGTGTTCCTGGGGGGTGAGTTCGAGGGGAGCGTCGATTTCGACCCGTCGAGCGGCAGGACCACGCTGCGGAGCGGCGGTGAAGAGGACGGCTTCGTGGCCAAGTATTCCGCTGAAGGCGCCTTCGCCTGGGTTCGGGGCTTCGGCAGCCCCAAGGAAGACGGCATCTTCGCCCTTGCCGTCGATCCCAGCGGCGGCGTGGTGGCGGGCGGCCGGCGAGCGGAGGCCGTCAGCGAGACCACCTGGTTGCGGGGCCGCCCCCAGACCCGGATTCGCTGGCGCGAGGCCGGCTACGCGGTGAAGCTCGACGATGCCGGCCGAACCGTGTGGTCAGCCTCGTTCCTGGCGGCGGCGGTCGGCAGCGGTTCGGACAGCCACGACGATGATGATGACGATGACGACGACGATCGCGAAGAGCGACGGCGTCATTGCTACGCATCGGTCCGCGGGGACTGACCGCTGTCGCGGTCAGACGGTGGCCGTCGCCAGCAGCAGCGCCGCCTGGCAGGCCTGCTCGTAGGCCTTCAGGTCGAGCTGCTCGTCGGTGGTGTGGATGTTCATCTGGCCGCAGCCGAGCGTGACCGTCGGAATCCCGTTGGCCGCCATCCAGTTGGCGTCGAGGCCGCCGTTGGAGATGTCGAGCCGCGGGTCGAGGCCGATCGCCTGCACGGCGTCGCGGGCCGCGGCCACGCAGGGCTCGTCGTCATCCAGCCGGAAGGCCTCGTAGTCGAGCCGGCCCGCGATCGAGACCTTGCCCGTCCGCCCCTCGCTGCTCTTGACCCGCTTAGCCGCCGCCGTGAAGGCCTTCTCGATGGCCTGCACGATCCGCCCGCGGAATGCGGCGTCGTGGCCCCGGGCCTCGGCCCGGAGCGTGGCGCGATCCGCTACCACGTTGGTCGCCTCGCCGGCGTGGATCACACCCACGTTGCTGGTGCCCCGCTTGCCCCCCTTCTCGACCAGTCCGTGCCAGCCGTCCTCAACGAGCGACGCCACGGCCAGCGACGCGATCGCGATCGCCGACACGCCCTTCTCGGGCGCCACTCCGGCGTGGCTTGGGATCCCGTCGATCGTGATGTCGAACCGGTAGCCCCCAGTGGCGCCGACGGTGAGCTTCTCGACCGCCCCGCCGTCGAAGTTGAAGGCCAGCTTCGGCCGCCCCAGGTCGGCGGCCTTCACGAACCGCGCGCCATACAAGCCCACTTCCTCCTGGATCGCGAACAGGAAGGTGAGCGGCGGATGGGGCAGCTTCTGGCGCAGGATCTCGAGCGCGGTCGTGAGCACCACGCCCACGCCGCCCCGGTCGTCGCCGCCGAGCCCGGTCGTCGGGTCGGCGCTCTTGATGAACCGCCCCGCCACCACCGGCTTGGCTCCCTTGCAGACGGGGACGGTGTCCATGTGGGCCATGAACAGCCTGCGCGGCCCCTTGAGCGTGCCCGGGAGTTTCACAATTAGGTTGCCGCAGTTGCCCTTGAGCGGCGTCTTCTCGTGGGCCCGGTCGAACATGATCGCGCTGGCGGGGCAGCCTGCGGCCCGCAGCGTCTTGGCGACGTGGTCGGCCACGGCCTTCTCCTCGCCGGAGAGGCCGGGGATCGCCAGCAGATCGAGCACGGTGCGACGGGCACGGGCGAGGTCAGGGGCAGGAGCTGGCGAGACGGTACGGGTCATGGAGAAGCTCCGAGGAAGAGCCGGCCAGCGGCTCCGGGGAGGGAGTCGATATGATACGCCGGGGGCGGTTTGGCGTGGTCCGCGAGAGGTGGCCCATGCCATGTCGCCGGACGCTCGCTCCGGGCATCCTGCCCTCCACTCGCTCGATGCTGGCCTC
>CAMCPF010000004.1 GCA_945876515.1 Candidatus Kuenenia stuttgartensis | reverse complement strand
GCGGCGGCGCTGAACCGTGACGTTGGGAACCGACTCCGGCGGCGGCCCCCGGGCCGTCGCCGGATCACCCCGAGGATGGATGATGCGAACCAGACCTGCATTCAGTCTCGTCGAGCTGCTCGTCGTGATCGCGATCATCGCGACGCTCGTGGGCCTGCTGTTGCCCGCGGTGCAGTCTGCCCGCGAGGCCGCCCGCCGGACGCAGTGTGCGAGCAACCTCCGCCAGCTCGGCCTGGCGGTGCTCGGGTTCACCGATGCGCACCAGGGCCGGTTTCCTCGTACCGATCATGAGAAGGACGCCCAGGGCAACTCCCGCTCCTGGGTCTACACGCTGGCCCCCTGGCTCGAGAGCTGCGACGCCGTGCGGATCTGCCCCAGCGATCCCCGCGGCGGTGAGCGACGCACCGCCCTGGCGACGAGCTACATCGTCAACGCTTACCTCACGATGGACGTTCCCGGCGCCGTCTCGCGACTGCGGCAGGTGGGGGCCACGTCGAAGACGATCTTCGCATTCGAGGTCTCGCCGCGACGCGGGCCGGCGTCCGGCAACGACCATGCCCATCCCAACGACTGGTTCAGCCGCATGAACCTGACCCGCGAGCGACAGATGTCCGGCTGGGTCTGGTCGCGGGTCACGCTGGAAATCCATCCCGGCGACGTCGTGGTGCCCGCGGGCGTCGGCGGTGCGGCTTCCGGCACGACCGACCGGTTGCACGTGGGCCACTCCCATTACCTCTGTCTCGACGCCCACGTCGAGTGCCTCCCCGCCGAGACCGTCCAGGCCTGGGTGGCCGCGGTCAAGGAGCCCACCGACCCGCACTTCGCCCTGCCCAGTGGCCTGCCGAGGTCGCCATGATGGTTGTGTTCCTTTGCATGCCCGATCACGCTTGCCCTCCCACCCCGCCCCGGAGCCACCGATGACCTGCCGCCGCCACCACGCCCGCGCGCTTTCCACGTTACTCGCCGTCGCCGCCTGCCTCGTCACGGCCTGCCTGGCGCGGCCCGCCGCCGGTCACGGCACGCCCTTCTCGGTCGGGTTCAACAATCAGACAGGCAAGATCAGCGTGTCGCCAAGCGTGTATCGGAACTTCAGCGTCGAGGAACTATTCGTGACCATCGCGCCCGGAGTGGCCAGCAACGACGGCACGCCGGGCTGGAACCGCGGAGCGACGCTGCCGTCGGGAACCGAGCTCAGCGTCCGCTTCATGGAGCCGCTCGCGTACTGGAATCCCCAGACCGGCCCCCAGGATCCCCTGCCGGTTCCGCAGGGTCGCGTCTCGATCCTCGGAGGCGGCGGGACGGCCGAGGTGGCCGCCACCAGCGGACAAAACCCGTCCGGGATCAGCGGCACCAACCCGCTGTTCATCGACGCCTTCACGTCGCACCATCACGTCGTCTGGGACATCCTGGACCCCGACGCGCCCGGCCTCTACGGGCTGTGGGCCCGGCTCGAAAGCACGAACCAGGCCGCCTTCGCCGCCACGCCGAGCGATCCGTTTCTCGTGGTCCTCAACTGGGGGATCACCGATTCCCAAACCTACAACGCCGGCGTCGATCGCCTCGTGGCCCCCGTGCCTGAGCCGGCCACGCTTGCGCTCCTGGCCGCCGCCGGCATCGGCTGGCTCGGCGTGCGCCGGCATCTGCGCTGAACTCGGTCAGTTGGCCAGCCTCGCGGCGAGGGCCACCGCGGCCGTTTCGATTCGTAACACGTAGTGGCCGAGCGTGATCCGCGGCCAGCCGGCCGCCTCGGCGAGGGCGAGCTCGGCCGGGGAAAATCCCCCCTCGGGGCCGACGAGCGCGATCACCTCGGTGGTCGCAGGCCAGCCTGCCGCGTCGAGCGGCTGGCCGTGGGGATCGGCGACGAGGCCGATCGCGTCGGCCGGCCGGCCGGACACGACCGCCGCGACGCTCGCCGGCGCGCCGATCTCCATCAGCGTGTCGCGGCCGCACTGCTTCGAGGCCTCGATCACGCCCCGCTCGAGCCGCGCCACCGCGGCCGCCGTCGCCTCGGCCACGCCTCGTTCGGTCACCAGCGGCACGAGCCTCGCCACGCCCAGCTCGGTGAGTTTCTCGACGAGCCATTTCTGTCGCTCGCCCTTGGGCAGGGCCACGGCCACCGTGAGCACGCGGCCGGCGGCGGGCTCCACCCGGGGCTCACCCGTCTCGAGCTCCACCGCGTCGCGGCCGATGGCCTTCACCCGCCCCGCCCACGACCGCCCCCGGCCGTCGAAGAGCGTCACCTCGTCCCCGACGGCCGCCCTCAGCACGCGGGCCAGGTGCCGCGCCTCGTCGCCGGTGAGCACGGCCTTGCCGGCGGCCGGCGGCGCCTCCAGAAAAAACCGTTCGCCCATCGGGGGGCCACCCTCGAAACCGAGCGGCAGGGCCAGGCCCGCGAAGGCCGGAAAACCAAGGCTCAACTCGTCCTGACCCGTGGCCGGCACGCCGCTACACTCCCCCGCATGGTACGCGATCGTGACGCTTCCGCGCCGGCGCCGTTCTCCGGCGGCCTTCATCCGGCCACGTTTTACGCCACCGCCGCGCATGACGAGGCGCTAGCCCGGCTGGAGTGGCTCGTCGGCCAGCGGCAGCGGTGCGGCCTGGTGCTCGCCGAGGCGGGCCTGGGCAAGAGCCACGTGGCCGTGGCCGCGGCGCGGCGCCTGGGTGGGCTCGGGGCCGAGGTCGCCGTGCTCTCGCTGGCCGGGCTGCCCGACGGCGAGTGGCTCGACCTCTTGCTCGACCGCCTGCCGCTCGACGCCGCCAGCCGCACCGAGCCCGGGCGGCCCTGGCTCAAGCTCGAGAACCGGCTGCGGGAGAACACGCTGCTCGGCCGAGCGACGGTCCTCATCTGCGATGACATCGACCGCGGCCCCGCCGACGCCCGCGAGGGGCTCGCGCGACTCGTCTCCGCCGCCGAGCCGCGGTTCGCCACCACGGTGGTCGTGGCCACGGCCACGCCTGCGGGGCTGACCCGCGTGCCCGACGCCCTTCGCCAGCGGGCGGCGGTACGGATCGAGCTGCCCGCCTGGAGCGACGCCGAGGTGGCCGACTATCTGGCCTGCGGGCTCGCACGGGCCGGTCGGCCGACCGGGCTGTTCGCAGCCGCGGCCGCGGCGACGATCCGGCGGTTTGCCGCCGGCGTGCCCGGGGTGGTCAGGAGGCTTGCCCATCTCTCGCTGGCGGCGGCCGATGCCGAGGGCCTCGCGACGGTCGAGGCGGCCACGATCGAGGTGGTCTGGCGGGAACTGTCGCCGCCGGAGCCGCCGGCTCAGCAACTGCGGGATGACGATGCCGAAGCCGCGATTGTCGAGCCACGGTTCAAGGCCGTCCGCCGACTCTGGGGCTGAAGCCCTGCTCGCCGACCGCGCCGCCAGCTCGGCCGCCGATCAGGTCGCCTGGTCCCGCATCACTTCTTGCGGATCGCGGTGATCGCCTGCTTGGCCGCGGCGCTGACCTTCGGGTCCTTGTCCTTGGTCGCCCGCTCGAGGGCCGGCAGCGCCGATGTGGCCGCCTTCCCCATGTTTGCCAGTTCGTTGGCTGCGCGGACCCGCTTCTCCGGTGACTTGTCGCCGAGGTCCTTCGTCCATTCCTTGGCCATCATGTTGCCGAAACCCTGCGGCCCCTTGGGCCGCTTGCCGGAGAATCCCGGGCCGCGGCGCGACTGCTCCGAGCAGCCGGTGGCCACCAGGGCGGGAACGAGGAGCGAAAGCAGGACTCGGCGGCCACACCGCATGGGGTGATATCCGGGAGGGGTTGGGGCGGCTGGTCGCACCCGTAACGGAGCCCAAGAGCCTAGCACGCGCGGCGGCTCGGATGAAACCGCTGCTGCCAGGGCTCGGGGGCCATTTCAGGCCGTCACCGGGCGACATACACTCAACGGTTGCTGCACGCATTCTCGAGAGGAACCTTCGTCGTGGCCCCTTCGCCGCCGCCGTCCGCCGTCCGGCGAGTCGCCATCTCGCCCGACGATGGCAGCGCGATCGATCTGCGGAACCCGGCCCTGGCCGCCGCGCTTTCGTGGCTGATCCCGGGCCTTGGCCAGCTCTATCAGCGGCGCACCTTCAAGGGAGTCATCTTTCTGGTGGCGCTCCTGGGAACGTTCCTGGCCGGGATGTGGATCGGCGGCGGCAATGTGGTCTACGCCTCGTGGCGGCCCGGCGAGAAGCGCTGGGCATTCCTCGGCCAGGCCGGGATCGGGGTCGCCGCAATCCCCGCCCTGATCCAGTCCTCCTCCGTCGGCGGCGTCGCGCGGCAGCCGCTGGCCAACCTTCCCTGGCTCGTGCCCCCCCTGTCGCGCGGGCAGGCGGTGTCGGAGGCGTTCGCGCGGCGCCTCGTGGCCACCGATCCGGATGTGGGCGTGGGGGATTTTCGCCGCCAGCCAGGGGGCGAGATGCGGTACGAACCCAAGCACTCGGGTGGCCAACTCTCGCTCTGGCAGCGGCGGCTGGGGCGGTTCTTCGACATCGGCACCCTCTACACCATGCTCGCCGGCCTGCTCAACCTGCTCGTGGTCTATGACGCTTGGGCGGGGCCGATGCGGCCGGTGTCACCCGACGACGACGAGGATGGAGACCAGGACAAAACCGCTCCCGCGCCGGGCCGCGGCGCGGGACGGTAGACGAAACACCCGGCGCCGGATACACAGCACCTAGTTCACGGACCGCGGTTTCCACGTCTGGCGGAGAGACGGGCGAGCCGCGCGGCAGCGGAACGGAATCTCAACGCGACCATGATCGGACTGTCGTCGACAATGGCCATGATGGCCATGCCCCCGGTTGCCTCGTTCGCCGACCGCGTGCCCGGCATCTTCTTCGGGCTGCCGCTGTTGGCGCTCGCGAGCCTGATCTTCGCCGCCACCCACCACGAAGACCCGGCGGCCATCGGCCTGGCCACGGTTCACTGGACGGTCTGGCTCGGCGGCATCCTGGGCCTGGTGCTCGCCGTCGTGCTCCTGCTCGGCTATCTCAGCTGAGCCGCGGCCGCGCGGCGCAGCTGCCCGCAGGCGGCGTCGATCCGCGCCCCTTTCCGCCGGCGCACCTGCACGTTCACGCCGGCGGCCGTGAGCACCTCGAGAAACCGCTCGACCGCCTGCCGGGAGGGCTCCTTCCAGGGCATGCCGGCGACGGGGTTGTAGGGAATCACGTTGACGAGCGCTGCGCGGCCCCCGAGCAGCCGCGCCAGGCGGTCGGCGTCGGCCTGGGAATCGTTGACCTCCCCGAGCAGGACATACTCGAAGGTCAGCCGCCGGCCGGAGGCTTCCCAATAGCGGTCGGCCGCCGTCATCACAGCGTCGAGCCCGATCGCCTTATTGACGGGCACCAGCCGCGTTCGCAGCTCGTCGTCGGCCGCGTGGAGCGAGACGGCGAGGTTGTAGCCGGCGTCGAGCTCGACGAGCCGGTCGATCGCCGGCGGCAGGCCGACGGTGGAGATCGTGATCCGCCGCTGGGAGATCCCCAGGCCGTCGGGATCGCGGGCGACCGCCAAGGCCGGCAGCAGTCGGTCGAGGTTCGCCAGCGGCTCCCCCATCCCCATCACGACCACGTGGCTGAGGCGCTCCTCGGCGGGCAGCAACAGTGCGAGCCGCAGCAACTGCTCGACGATCTCTCCCGTCGAGAGGTTGCGGACCACGCCGTCGATCCCGCTGGCGCAAAACACGCAGCCCATCGCGCAGCCCACCTGCGAGCTGATGCAGACGGTGCGCCGGACGCCGTCGCGCAGCAGGACGCATTCGATCCGGTGGCCGTCGGCCAGCTCGAGCAGCAGCTTCTCGGTGCCGTCCTCGGCCGTCTTGTGGGCGGCGATCGAGGTCGTCCAGATCGTGAACCGCTCCGCCAGCCGCTCCCGCAACGGCCGCGGCAGGTCGGTCATCGCGGTGAAGGAGTCGGCCCGCCGCTGGAACAGCCAGCGACGGATCGCCCGGGCCCGCCAGGCAGGCTCGCCGAGGGATGCCAGCGACGGCTCAAGGCCGGCGCCGGGGTCGAGCAGGTGCGCGCGGCCGTCGGCCGGGGGCTGCCCGGCGTCGGGAGCGGGTTCGATCAGCGGAAGCTGCGGGATGGTCATGCCACGTCGCGGCGGGGCTGCTCCGGCTGGCGGGAGCACAGCAGAGCGGGTAGATTTCAGGGGCTTTCCCGCTTGCTTTCCTAACTATACCCCCTGAACTCTCCGGTCCCTTCCCGCCATGAACGAAAAGCGATTCCAGGAACGCACCGAGTGGGTCTACGACGAGCAAACGTTTCCGGTCTGGAACGGCTCGTTCGACCGGGCCGACCGCACCGAAATGATCCGCGACGATCTCTGGGCCGGCCGTAGCATCGCCGTGCTCCTGGCAACGCTCGTGGCGGTGGGGCTGGCTCTGGCCCTGGGCACGCTCGCCTTCGTGGCCAACTGGCGGTGACGGGCCGATGCACGCCGCGGCGGTGACGATCCAGGCCCCCGCGAAGCTCAATCTCTCGCTCGCCGTGCTCGAGCGGCGGGCCGACGGCTTCCACGAGATCGAGTCGCTGATGGCGGCTGTGGATCTGGCCGACACGCTCTCGCTGACGACCGGCGGCTCGCCGGGAATCCGCTTGGCGGTGCAGTTCGCGGGGCCGCTGGCCACGCCGCGGGGCAGGCCGCTTGCCCGCGATGTGCCGACCGACACAACCAATCTGGTCGTGCGGGCGGTCGCGGCGCTCGCCTCCGAGGCGGGGATGGAGCCGGCCCTCGACATCGAGCTCGTGAAGCGGATCCCCTCCGGTGCGGGCCTCGGCGGCGGCTCGAGCGATGCCGCCGCCGGGCTGGCCGCCGCGGCCGAACTCTGGAAGCTCGACTGGCCCCGCGCGAGGCTCGCGGAGATCGGCGGCCGGATCGGCAGCGACGTGCCTTGGTTCTTCGCCGGCGGTGCGGCGGTGGCGGCCGGCCGCGGGGAGCGGATCCTGCCGGTGGAGTCGCTGATGCCGCTCTTCGCCGTGATCGCCTGTCCGCCTGAAGGCCTCTCGACCGCGGCGGTCTATCAGGCGTGCACGCCGTCATGGGCCCGGGCGAGTGAGGCGGCGGCGCTGGCCGCAGCGCTGGCGGCCGGCGATCTCCACACCGCGTTGCCGCTGCTCTCCAACGACCTCGAGCCGCCGGCCCGCCGGCTCTCGCCCGAGGTCGATCGCCTGCTCGCCGACCTGGCCCGGGCCGGCGGCCTCTGCCCACGGCTCACCGGCAGCGGCAGCGCCTGCTTCACGCTCTGCCGCACGCAGGCCGAGGCCCGTGGGATCGCCGCCCGGCTGGCCGCCTTGGAAGACGACGGCCGGCCGCGGTGGCCGCTGGTCGAGGTCGTGCGGGTCGGCGGTCAACGGCCACCACCGCCAGGATGCGCTGCGTGACCATGTCCGACCAACCCCGGCCGATCGAGTTGGCGATCAGCGAAAGCGGAGCAGGCAGCCCGCTCGTGATCCTGCACGGCCTGTTCGGCTCGAAGCGAAACTGGGCCAGCGTGGCCAACCGGCTGGCCGCAACGCACCGCGTCATCGCGGTGGATTTGCGGAACCACGGCGAGAGCCCGTGGGACGCCCGCCACGACTATCCGGCGCTCGCCGGTGACGTCGCCGGCGTGATCGACCGCTGCGTGGGCGGGCCGGCCGCCGTGCTCGGCCACAGCATGGGGGGCAAGGCTGCGATGGTGCTCGCGCTGGCCCGGCCAGACCTCATCGAGCGGCTGGTCGTGGTGGACATCGCGCCGGTCCGCTCTACGGCCACCCCGATCGAATACGTGCGGGCGATGCGGGCCCTGCCGCTGGCGGCGTTCAGTCAGCGGCTCGACGTGAAGGAGGCGCTCGCCCCGGCGATCCCCGATCCGCTGGTCCGCGGCTTCTTGACCCTGAACCTCGGCTCCGGGCCGGCGGGCCTGACCTGGACGGTGAACCTCGAGGCGATCGAGCACAACTTCGACATGATCCTGGGATTCCCCGATGTGCCGGCCGGGTGGTCGTTCGCGAAGCCCGCGCTGTTCCTCACCGGGGGGCGGTCGGAGTACGTCCGGCCGGAGCACCACGCCGAGATTCTCAGGCTCTTTCCCGCCGCGACGATCGAGGTCATCGAGCGGGCCGGCCACTGGGTGCATGCCGATGCGGCCGACGCCTTCGTGGCGGCGGTGGACGCCTTTCTGGACTCCTGACCCATCCCGACCTGGCGTCGCCGGGGGGGCCACCTCCTGCTGAACAGAGTCCGCTCGGGATCCGTACAGCGCACCGGATTCACAGGATTCTCATGGGGCCGGGCTGGACCGCCCCCGTAGGATTGGGCTTGACAGGGCACACGGGCCAGAGGTGGCCCTTCGTCCAAGGAGGGAGATCATGAATCGCGACGACCTGCTTTCGCTCTGCGATCGCTTCGCCACGCACCGGCGGCAGTTGCACTTCGGCCGGCTGACCGTCGACCTGATCGGCTCGGTGCGCGACCCCGTGCCGGAGATCATTCGCAGCTTCCGCGAGGCGGAGATCTCCGAGAGCGAGAAGAACGCCCTGCTGTCGCTCGTCTGCGAGGACGAGGACGAGGCGACCTTCTGCGACGAGGCCGTCTGCATCACCGACCCCTATGCCGACGAACTCGCCGCGGCCGGTGACGACGACGAGGCCTGAGCGGCGAAATGCCCGGAGGGTGGAAGGATTTCGGGGCTGGCGCGGCCCCGAAACCGCCCGGGCGGGCCGACCAGCCTCCGGCGGGCTACACTAGACGGGTTTTCCCGAGTGTCTTGCCGAGCGTCTCACGGCCTGGAATCCGCCATGTGCATCGCCCGTCAGAGCGGCCTCGCGATTGCCCTCGTCGCCTTGGGAGCGGGTTCGGCGGCCGCCGCCGGCCCTGACCCCTCAGCCTTTTTCGAGACCCGGGTGCGGCCGCTCCTGGTCGCCAAGTGTCAAGGCTGCCACGGGGCGAAGATCGCCGAAGCAGGCCTGCGGCTCGACAGCCGGCCCGCCCTGCTCGCCGGGGGCCAGACGGGGCCGGTCGCCATCGCCGGTGATGTGGCCCACAGCCGGATGATCGCGGCGGTCCGGCGGACGGGCGAGATCGACATGCCCCCCGACGAGCCCCTCGCGCCGGATGAGGTGGTGGTGCTCGAGCAGTGGGTCGCCGCGGGTCTGCCTTGGACCGGGCCCGGCAGCGGCACCGGCGACGACCCACAGCCCGCGGCCGGACCACCCGACATGCAGGCGAGGCTGCGGCAGGCCATGGCCTCCCACTGGTCGCTCCAAGCCCCCGGCCGCCCCGCCCCACCGCCGGTGCCCGAGGCATTCTTGCCGGAGCTGCAGGCCGATTGGAGTCGCTCCGCGACCGATCGGTTCCTCGCCCGCGAGATCGCGGCGGCCGGCCTCGTGCCGTCGCCGGAGGCCGCGCCGCGGGAGCTGGTGCGGCGGCTGTATTTCGATCTCACCGGCCTGCCGCCGCCGGCCGCCGAGGCCGATGCCTTCTGCCGCGATCCCTCCGACGAGACCTATGCGGCGCTCGTCGAGACGCTGCTCGCCTCCCGGGAGCACGCCGAGCACTGGGCCCGCAAGTGGCTCGATCTGGCCCGCTACGCCGACACGATGGGCTACGCCTTCGACGGCCAGGCCTCGGGCTATCCCTTCGCCTGGACCTACCGCGACTGGGTCGTGCGGGCCCTTTATGAAGACCTCCCCTACGACCGATTCGTCACGCTCCAGTTGGCCGCGGATCTGGTCGAGCCGCCGGTGCCGCCGGCCGATCTGGCCGCGCTTGGATTCCTGACAGTGGGCCGCACGTTCCTGGGCAACCCGCACGACATCATCGACGACCGCATCGATCTGGTCACCCGCGGCCTGCTGGGCCTCACCGCAGCCTGCGCCCGCTGCCACGATCACAAGTACGAGCCGGTCACGATGGCCGACTATTACGCCCTCCACGGCATCTTCGCGAGCTGCTCGATCCCCGAGGAACTGCCGGTGATCGGTGATCCGCCGGCGGGGCCGGAGGCCGAGGCGTTCGCCCACAAGATGCAATCGCTCGAGGAGCGTCTGCAAGCCCACGAGCGGGCCGTGCACCAGCGGGCGACCCGCGAGGCGATCGCCCATGCGGCCGACTATCTCATGGAGACCGCCCGACCGCTGCCGCGGCCCGACGGGCGGCCTCCGCGGCTGGCCGATGGCTACGAGATCGAGCAGTTGCTCGTGGACCGACTCGTGCGGACGGTGGACGGCGCGAAGGCCGACCATCCCATCCTCGGGCCGTGGGCCGCCGTCCGCCGCCTGCCCGATGGCGAGTTCGCGTTGGTCGTGGCCCAGTTGCTCGCCGGCTGGGAGGCCGCCGGCGCTCCGGGCGTGAGCGGGGCTGTGCGCGATGCGTTGCTCTCGGCCCGCCCCACGAATCCGCGGGAACTGGCCGACGCGTATGCTCGAGTGATCCAACGCTCGCATGCGGCGGAGGGGAAGCCCGAGGACACGGCCGAGCTCCTGGAGATCCGCGCGGCCTTCACCACTCCTGGAGCGCCGCTGGTGGTCGAGCCGCACGAGGCGATGCGGGTGGCCCGCCGCGAGGAGCAGACGGAACACCGCAAGCGGCGGCGGGACATCACCGCCCACCAGGCCACGGCTCCGGGCGGCCCGCCCCGGGCGATGGTGCTGCATGACCAGGGACCGCGGGACAGCCGGATCTTCCTCCGGGGCAGCCCCGATCGGCCGGGCGACGTGGTGCGGCGGCGGCTGCCCGAACTGCTCGGCGGCGCGGAGGTGGATCGGCAGGCGAGTGGTCGCCTTGAACTGGCACAGGCGATCGTCGCCCCGGCCAACCCGCTGGCGGCTCGCGTGCTGGTCGACTGGGTCTGGCGGCACCACTTCGGGAGCGGTCTCATCGCCACGCCCGGAGACCTCGGCCTGAGGGGCGAGCCGCCGAGCCACCCCGAACTCCTCGACGACCTGGCCCGGCGGCTGGTCGAGGAGGGGGCCTGGAGCCTGCGGTGGCTGCATCGTGAGATCGTGACCAGCCGTGCCTGGAGGCAGTCGGCGGCGATCCGTCCCGAACTCGCGGCCGCCGACCCCGACAATCGCCTCCTGGCTCGGGCCAACCGCCGCCGCCTCGACTGGGAGGCCTGGCGCGACAGCCTCTGCGCGGCCGCAGGGGCGCTCGATCTGGCCGCGGGAGGCGGCCCCGGGATCGACCCGCTGGCGGCCGAGCGAATGCACGTGCGGTCGCTCTATGCCAGGCTCGACCGGCAGGACGTGCCGGGGCTGCTCCGCACCTTCGACATTGCGAACCCCGACACCGCCGTGCACGTCCGCACGCGGACGACCGTGCCGCAGCAGGGGCTCGCCGCGCTCAACGCGCCCTTGGTGGTCGAGGCGGCCCGGCGGCTCGCGGCCCGGGCCACCACCGAGGCGGGCGGCGGCGGCGACGCGGCCTTCGTGGAGCGGCTCTGGCGGGCGGCCCTGTCGCGGCCCCCGACGACCGAGGAGCAGGAACTGGCGCTGACGTGGCTGGCTGCGGAGGCGGCCCGCACGCCGGCGGCGAGCCCGGCCCCGGGGCAAGCCTCGGACTCCTCCCCGACGGACAAGCCGCGGCAGCCAACCCCCGCGAAGGAAGCCTTCGGCCTCCGCGAGCGGCTGACCCAGGCCGTGCTCGCGACGGCCGAGTTCGAGTTCGTCGACTGAGGTCCAAGACGCATGGCAGAGCATCCCCCGATCACCAGTCAGCCCGTGACCCGCCGCGAGGTGCTCGCGCGCAGCGGCCTCGGTCTGGGCTGGCTCGGGGCGGCGAGCCTCCTGGCCGACGAGGCCCGGGCCACCACCGAGGCGGGCGGCGGCGTGCCCTCCACGCTCGCCCCGCGGCCGCCGCAGTTTCCCGCCCGGGCCCGGGCGGTGATCCACATCTTCGCCAATGGCGGCCCCAGCCACCTCGACACCTTCGACCGCAAGGTCGCGCTCGAGCGGTATGCCGGCAAGGAGATCCCCAACTCCCTCAAGACGGAGCGGAGGACGGGCGCCGCCCTGCCTTCACCCTTCGCGTTTCAGCGTTACGGCGAGAGCGGCCTCGAGGTCAGCGAGTTGTTTCCCTCGGTGGCCCGCCATGCCGACCGGCTGTGCGTGGTGCGAAGCATGCACGCCGACGTGCCCAACCACGAGCCGTCGCTGATGCTGATGAACTGCGGCGACGCCCGGCTAGTGCGGCCAGCGGCCGGCGCCTGGGTGACCTACGGCCTCGGCACGGAGAACCAGAACCTGCCGGGGTTCGTGGCGATGTGCCCGGGCGGATATCCGATCAAGGGCACCGAGAACTGGCGGAGCGCGTTCCTGCCGGGCGCCTTTCAGGGCACCTACGTCGACACCAAGAAGCGGCGGGTGGACGAACTCGTGCAGTACGTCAGCCATCCCGTCCTCGATCGTGACACGCAGCGGCGGCAGTTCGAGCTCACCACGAGCCTCGACCGCCGGCACCTGGCAGCCCGGGCCCGCGACCCGGGGCTCGAGGCCCGGCTCTCCTCGATGGAGCTGGCCTGGCGGATGCAGGCCGAGGCCGGCGAGGCTGTCGACGTCTCCCGCGAGTCCAAGCACGTGCGGGAGCGATACGGCGACGACATCCAGGGGCGGCAGATGCTGATCGCCCGCCGGCTGGTCGAGCGGGGCGTGCGGTACGTGCAGGTCTGGCACGGCGAGGGTCAGCCTTGGGACAGCCACGACCACATCGAGAAGAACCACCGGCGACTGGCGAAGGAATCGGATCGGGCGATCGGAGCCCTGCTCGACGACCTGGTCGGCCTCGGGCTGTTGGAAAGCACGCTCGTGCTCTGGGGGGGCGAGTTCGGCCGCACACCCACCGTCGAACTGCCCAATGACGCGGGGGTGAAGGTGGCCAGCGGCCGCGACCACAACCACCACGGCTTCACCGTCTGGCTGGCCGGCGGCGGCGTGAAGGGGGGCACCGTCCACGGCGCCACCGACGAGTTCGGCTTCAAGGCGGTCGAGAACCGGATGCACGTTCACGATCTCCAGGCCACCATGCTGCACCTCTTGGGCCTCGACCACGAGCGACTGACCTACCGCCACAGCGGCCGCGACTTCCGGCTCACCGACGTCCACGGCCACGTGGTGAGCGATCTCATCGCCTGAGCCGCACGCCTCCGCCGGCCGAGCCCCGTCCCCGCCCGGCCGGCCATCATCCCGGATCGACTCCATGGCGCATGCCCGCTTTCGCCTGCCGCCGCCCCCGCGGGGGCTCTCCAGGCGGGCCCGGGGGGTGTATCTCGTCGTGGCCGCGGTCGTCTCGGCGGTGGCGAGCCTGACGGTGCCGATGTGTCCGCTGGCCGACCGGGCCGGGCGGCCGCTGTGGCGGGTCGAGATGGTGCACGACGGTGACACCGTCACCTGCCTCGACGAGCAGGGGCGGCCGCAGAAGATCCGGCTCCAGGGAATCGACGCGCCCGAGCATGGCCAGCCCTCCGGCGACGCGGCCCGCCGCGCCCTGGCTGGGAAGCTCGCCGGCGGCACCGTCCGGGTCGAGGGCATGGCCCGGGATCAACACGGTCGGCTGCTGGGCACGCTCTGGATCGACGACCGCGACCTCAACCGTGAGCTCGTGGCCGAGGGCTGGGCCTGGGCCTTCGGCGGGTTCGCGACCGACGACGAGCTGGTGGCGGCCGAGTCGGCGGCCCGGCGGCAGCGGCGGGGGCTGTGGGCCGACGACCGGCCCGTCGAGCCCAGGCAGTGGCGGGACGCCCACCCACGCACCGGGGGAGGCTGACGACGCAGGGCGGCCGCTCCGGCCGTCGCCACTATCCGCCGGCCGGGGTGGTGGTTTAGTGTCAGGCAGACATGGATCAACCACGCGACATCGTGATCACGGGTGCGGGAGTCGTCTCACCGATCGGAATCGGCTGCGACGGCTTCTGGCGGGCGCTCTCCGCCGGCGAGAGCGGCATCCGGCCGGTCGATCTGTTCGACGCCAGCTCGCTCAAGGTCCGATTCGGTGGCCAGATCACCGATTTCGACCCCAAGCAGTACGTCCGACCCCGCAAGAGCCTCAAGGTGATGAGCCGTGAAATCCAGCTCGGGTTCGCCGCCGCCGACCTGGCGATGACCGATGCGGGGATCGCCGAGGGGAGCCTGGAGCCGGAGCGGGTCGGGGTCGTGTTCGGCAGCGACATGATCTATGCCGATCTCGAGGACCTGGCCCGGACCTACCGCCGCAGCGCCCGCGACGACCAGTTCGACTTTCATCTCTGGTCGGAGGCGATCCAGGAGGAGCTCCACCCGCTCTGGCTGCTCAAGCACCTGCCGAATATGGCCGCCTCCCACATCGCGATCGCCCACGATGCCCGCGGCCCCAACAACTCGATGGTGCTGGGAGACGTGTCGAGCCTGTTGGCGATCGCCGAGGCGGCGAGCGTGATCCAGCGGGGTTGGGCCGACGTGATGCTCGCGGGGGGAACCGGCTGCCGCCTGCACCCGACGGCGCTCGTGGCCCGGGGCGATGCGCTGCTGTCGCATCGCGCCGACGACTTCCGAGCCGCCTGTCGCCCGTTCGACCGGGATCGCGACGGGCTGGTCAACGGTGAGGGGGCGGGGGCGATCGTGCTCGAGTCGCGGGAACACGCCGAAAAACGCGGGGCTCGGATCCGGGGCGAGCTCCTGGCGACCGCCGTCCGCTGCGAGCCCCAGGCCCGCCGCACCGGGCTGACGGGCCAGTCGCTGCGGCAGGCACTCCGGGCCGTCTGCGCAGCGGCCGGCCTCGCGCCGGCGGAAGTGGGTCACGTGAACGCGCACGGCGTGGGCACGGTGGAGATGGACCGGGCCGAGGCGCGGGCGATCGCCGCGGAACTCGGAGCGGTGCCGGTCACCGCGCCGAAGAGCAGCTTCGGGCACTTGGGCGCCGGCGGCGGCGCGGTGGAGTTCGTGGCCAGCCTGCTCGGCCTGGAACGGGGGCTCGTGCCGCCGACGCTCAACTATCAGGCACCCGACCCCGAGTGTCCCGTGAACGTCGTGCACGGCCAGCCGCTGGCGGGCCGGCCGGCGACCGCGGTGAAGGTCAATCTCTGCTCGACCGGCCAGGCCGTGGCGGTGGTGCTGCGGGCGGCCTCCTGAGCCGGGCCCTCGCCGGCGTCCCGTTCACCAGCTGCCGTAGAAGCCGAATGACAGGCCGTTATAGAAGGTCTGTCCGCCGACATCGATCGCGTTGGTGTCGCGGTTGTCGAGGTTGAACTGTCTCGTGGCCGTGGCCATGCCCGCCACCCAGAGGAAGTCGTAGCCGGCTTGGAGTGAGAAGTTGGGGGTGAGCTGCCAGCCGGCGAACAGCGTCAGGTCGCCGATGAAGCCGGCGCCCGTGCGGCCCGCCTCGGCCGAAAAGTTGGTCACGCCCTGCGGGCCCGTCGCGGTGGTGTTGATGCCGACGGCCGACTGGGAGGCGTTGGCGAAGGACAGGGCCGGGGCCGCCCGGCCGCGGAGCCCCCAGTAGTAGAACTCGTTCTGGCTGATCAGCTCGCCTCCGAGGTTCATCCCGAGGAGCCAGTTGGCGGCGTTGATCACGTACCGGCCCCCGAACTCGTCGGTGCTGGTGCCCGGGCGGGTGCTCGTCAGCGAGAAGTCCTCGTTCACGTTGGCGAGTCTCGTGCCCACGATCAGGGCCGGGAGCCAGCCCCGCTCAGCGTGCCGCGTCCAGTTGCCGCCGGGCGACATCACCAGCTGGTCGCGGCCCAGTCTGCGGCGCAGCTTGTAGTTCCACTCCCAGCTGTTGAAGTCGGAGTTCACGGTCGTGGCGTAGCGGTCGGCCGCGTTGAAGCCCGGCGCCCTGAAGTCAAGCGGCGTGAAAAGCGTATTGGGTCCCACGGCGTTCCAGCCGTCGGCGTCCTCGTAGGCCATCCCGCCGTAGTAGACGAACTCGAAGAACCGGTCACGGTCGAGGTAGTCGCGGCCGAGCGACTTGCCGATCGTGGCCCGGGCGCCGGGCGCCACGTCGAAGGGCTGGGCGAAGGTGGTGTAGGTGACGTCGCGGGTGCCGATGTCGGCGGCGACGATGGTGCGGTTGTTGCGGCTGCGATCCATCCACAGGCTCTCGCCGCCGACGTACCAGCCGCCGTTCCAGAACCAGCGGCCGGACGAGGCCTCGAAGGGCATCTCGTCGAGGGCCCCATCGTCGAGCAGCATGCCTTCGGGGCCGGAAACGTCCAGGATGTCGGGAGCCCCGATCACCACGCCGCCGACGATCGGCGGAGGCGACGGCAGGACCTCGGTCACCGTGCCTCCGCCGCTCGCCGCGGCCGACTCGGAAGGCAGGGCGATCTCGCCGGCCGGCTCCAGCATCATTCCTCCGGAGAGCACGCTCTCCTCGGCCACCGTTTGCACGGCGTCGCCCCCGGCCGCGGGCTCGTCCGCCCGCGCCGGGATCCAGCAGGTGCCGGCCGCGGTGGCCACCAGGATGGCGAGCGTGGTCGCGGTCCGGCTCACGATCTGGATCTGCAGCGGGGCGGTCACGATCGGGAATCCTGCGAGGTTCCGGCCCGGAGATCTCCCGGCGCCGTCATTCTCATCGTCACCGTCACGACCCATTCCGCAGGATTTTTCGGCAGCGTCGCCATTCCCTTGCCCAGACCGCCCGGCCCGCCGAGCCGGTGGCAGTCGGGCTGGGCACCCCCTATTGCTGGCATACCCGTGAGAACCGCTCGTCGGCGGCGTCTCCTCCAGCCGGGGGCCACGGAGGCACGATTTCATTCAGGAGAAGGCGGTTGGCCGCCTGCGTCGTGTTTGGAGTGCGTGCATGGGCCTGTCGCGTCACCGCCTGCTGCTCGCGGGTCTGCTCCTGTTCCTGTTGGGGATGCAGTTCCGCGTGGTGGAGTCGTTCACGCTCAACGAGCGGTCGAGCCACTTCGTGGCCGCCAGTCTGGGCGGCGGTCCGCAGCCGGCTTCTTGGCAGGCGCCCGCCCTGCGGAAGGTCGTCGAACCGCCCCGCTGGCTGGGCCTGGCGCTGATGAGCGTCGGGGCCGTGCTGACGATCAAGAGCCTGTCGACGCGGGAAGGCTGAGGCCGCGGGAACTCCCGCCTCTGCCGGGCTCCTCGCTCACGTAATTCTCACGGCTTTCGGCGCAGCCTTCGGCGTCGCCGGGGCGTTAGCCTGACGGCACAAGGCCCCGCTCACGGGTCTTCGGTTCCCTGGGTCGCATGGAGGCGGCGCGATGAGGGTCCGTTCGCTGTTCGTGTCCGATGTCCACCTCGGCTGCGGCTTCTCGCGGGCCGGTGAACTGTTCGACTTTCTGGGCCGCTTCGAGCCCGATCGGCTCTACCTCGTCGGCGACATCATCGACGGCTGGAAGCTGAAGCGGAACCTGTTCTGGACCGACACCTCGAGCTTCGTTGTGCGGCGGGTCCTGGGCATGCTCAAGCGAGGCACGCGGGTCTACTACGCCACCGGCAACCACGACGAGTTCCTGCGACAGTTCTCCCCCCACGCCTTCGGCCACATGGAGCTGGCCGACCAGTTCATCCATGAAACGCTTTCCGGCGAGCGGCTGCTCGTGATCCACGGCGACGTCTTCGACCACCTCACCAAGCACGCGGCCTGGGTCTACAAGCTCGGCGACCGGGCCTACACCGCCGCCCTCCACCTCAATGCCTGGATGAACGCCGCCCGGCGGGCCCTCGGCTACCCCGAGTGGTCGTTCAGCTCGATGCTCAAGTCGAAGGTCAAGACGGCTGTGAACTTCATCAACGACTTCGAGCACTTCGTGGCGCGGTACACGCGGCAGGAGGGCTGCACCGGGGTGATCTGCGGCCACATCCACGTGCCGGCGATCCGCACGATCGACGGGATCGCCTACTACAACTGCGGCGACTGGGTGGAGCACTGCACGGCGCTGGTCGAGCACCTCGACGGCACGATGGAACTCGTGACCCACGACGCGATCGGTGGCGGCCGCAGCGCCCGGGGCGGCGCGGCCGACGCCGAGGCCGCCGGCCAGCTGCCGCTGTTTCCCGAGCTCGCGGCGCTCGTGCCGCAGGCCGCCTTCAGCGGTCTGGGTCGTCGGGGCTGACCGGCTCGGCCGCCTCGACCACCTCGATCTGGGTCGGGCTCTCGACCACGATCTGAGCCTGTCCGCTCCGCTCGGCGACCAGGCCGCTGACCCGGATCGTCTTGCCCAGGTACGTGTCGGCGGGATCGGCGACCCCGTCGGCCGCGAACCGGGCCAGCCCGGCCCGGAAGATGACGGCTGTGAAGTTGCCCTTCTCGCGATGGTCCTTGAGCGAGTTCAAAAAGCAGACCCCCTTGTCGTCGAGCTTGCGGCCGTTCTCGACCACGAACTCGACGGTGCATTCCTCACCGACGTGGGAGAGCGCCTCCTGCGGCGCGACCACCGTCGGTGCGGGTCGCTCGAGGGTGGCCGTCCGGCCGGCTGGTTCGTCGGCGCCGGCCGTCACGGCGGCGAGCGACGCGATGACGGCCAGTCGGAGGACGGCAGCATGAGGTGGCAGGGCGAGCATCGGGGTGACTCCGGAAGGTGGCGGGAGCATACCTGTCCGCGATTCCGGCAGCCACCGGCTCAGGCCAGGGCGTCTTCGATCACGTGACCGTAGACGTCGGTCAGCCGCATGTCGCGGCCGCTGAAGCGGTAGGTGAGCCGGAGGTGGTCGATGCCCAGGAGGTGGAGCATCGTGGCATGCAGGTCGTGGATCATGAACTTCTTCTCGACGACGCGGTAGCCGTAGTCGTCGGTCGCCCCCACGATCGTGCCTCCCTTGACGCCGCCGCCGGCCAACCAGAGGGAGAAGGCCTGGGGATTGTGATCGCGGCCGTCGGAGCCCTGGGCGAAGGGCGTGCGGCCGAACTCCCCGCTCCAGACCACGAGCGTCGTGTCCAGCAGCCCGCGGTCGCGGAGGTCGCGAATCAGGGCCGCGATCGGCTGATCGACCGCCCGGGCGTTCTGCTCGTGCCCTTTGCGAAGGTTGCCATGCTGGTCCCAGCGGTCGTTGCCGCCGGTCGTGGGGCAGGTGAGTTCCACGAACCGCACGCCCCGCTCGACCATCCGCCGGGCCAGCAGGCATTCGGCCGCGAAGATCCGAGTCGGCTCGTACTCGGCTTCCAGCCCGTAGGCCCGCTTCGTGGCGGCCGTCTCACCCGCCAGATCGAGCAGCGCCGGCACCTCCGCCTGCATCCGCCAGGCCAGTTCCTGGTTGGCGATCGCGCTTTCGAGCGGATCGGGTGCTTCCCCCGCGGAAGCCAGCCGGGCCGCGAAGGAGCGGTCGAGCCGCCGGGCCAGCGCGAGCTTCGCCTCCTGGAGGGCGGACGATTTCTCCTGCGGCTTGACGTTGGCCAGGCCGACGGCCGTGGGCTTGATCACCGAACCCTGGTAACTCGCCGGCAGAAACCCGCTTGTGAAGTTGTCGAGGCCGCCCGGCGGGATCAGGCCCCCGTTGAGCACCACGTAGCCGGGCAGGTCGTCGTTCTCACTGCCCAGGCCGTAGGTGGTCCAGGCTCCCATGCTGGGCCGTCCCTGCAGGCCGCTGCCGGTGTGGAGGAAGTAGTTGGCGTTGGTGTGCTCGGGAAACTCGCTCGTCATCGAGCGGATCACGGCTAGCTCGTCGACCACGCCGCCGATGTGGGGAAACAGGTCGCTGACGGGAATCCCGCTCCGGCCATAGGGCTTGAACTTCCAGGGGCTCGGCAGCACCTTGCCCACGTTGTTGAACTGGGTGGCATCGACCTTGAAGAGCGACTTGGGATCCTTGCCGGCGTCCCGCTCGAGCCGGGGCTTGGGGTCGAAGGAATCCACCTGCGACACGCCCCCGTCCATGTAGAGGAAGATCACGCTCGTGGCCCGGGCCGGGTGGTGCAGGGCCGGCACGATCCCCGTCGCCGCCCGGGCCGCCTCGCGGTGCAGGAGCGCCGAGGCTGCCACGGCCCCGAAGCCACAGCCGGCCTGGGCGAGCAGGGCCCGGCGCGAGAGCGGCGGAGCGCGGAAGCGGCCGCAATGATGGGAGCGTCGCGTCATGGGACGAAGATGAACTCCTTGGCGTTGTAGAGCGCGTGGGCGAGGTCGGCCCAGGCGGCCTCCTGACGCGGATCCTGGGCGAAGTCGCCACCGTGGGCCCGCGTCTGCACCACGAGAAACTCGAGTGCCGCGGCCATCTCGTCGGCCGCCGGCGGCCGGGCGAAGGCGGCCAGGTACATCCCCAGAATCCGTTCCTCGGGGGCGCGCGAGCCGTCGGCGAGCGTCTTCTTGGCCCACAAGCCGGCCTGCTCGACCACGAACGGGTCGTTCATCATCGTGAGCGACTGAGCCGGCACGTTGGTCACGTTCCTGCGGCCCATCGCCTGGAAGGGCACCGGTAGGTCGAAGGTGACGAGGAAGCCGGGGAGGAAGTTTCGCCGGATGGTCGTATAGAGGCTGCGCCGGCCCGCTCCGTCGAGCGGGCCGGCCCCGGGCCGGCCGCGGCCGTCCTGGAACTCCGTCAGAAACACCTCCACCCCCTGGCCGCCCACCGTCGCGTCGAGCCGGCCCGAAACGGCCAGGATCTTGTCGCGGATTGCCTCCCCTTCCAGCCGCCGCAGCGGATGGTGGTGGAGGAGCAGGTTGAGCGGATCCCGCTCCACGGCCGCCGGATCACGGGCCGAACTCATCCGCCAGGTCGCGCTTGTCACGATCTCGCGGACGAGCCGCTTGATGCTCCAGCCCTCCTCCATGAACCGCACCGCGAGCGTGTCGAGCAGGGCCTGGGCGACCGGGTCGGCCGCCGGCTCGCCGAGCTTGCCGAAGTTGTCGGTGGTGGGCACGAGGCCACGGCCGAAGAGGTGGTGCCAGACGCGGTTGACGGCGACCCGGGCCGTGAGCGGGTTTTGGGGATCGAGTACGCGATCGGCCAGCTCCCGCCGGCCTGACGAACCCACCGGCCAGGCCGGCTGCCCGGCGCCGTCGATCGCCTCCAGGAACCGCCGCGGGGAGACGCCACCAGGCCGGGCGGCCGAGCCCTTCAAGAGCACGAACTGGTCGATTCCATTGCCGTCGAGGATCGCCGGCGCCGTCGCAGACTCGAGCTTGGCCTTGGCGAACACCGCGGTCCGCATGGCGGCGGCACCGGCCGCCTCGTCTGCCAACTGCCGGGCCGGCCCCACCGCCCAGTCCACACCCGCGGCGAGCAGCCGGTCGGCCAGGGACGCAAGGGCAGCGGATCCGATCGCGCCGGCCCGACACGACGCGAGCAGCTCGGCCACCAGCGGTTGGCCGGCGGTGGCTGGGTCGCCGCCCCGGTCGAGGATCGCGGTGACGAGCGGATCGACCCGCGCCGGCTCCTCGGCCGCCGCGACCACTTCGGCCACCTCGGCCGTGCCGGCGATCGCCGCATACTCCACGTGGACCACGTGGGCCGTGTCGCCCCACTTCAGGTCGCGGCGAAGGTCCTGGCGGATCCACTTCCACTCCCCCTTGGTATCGACCTTCATCACCGTGCCGCCGTACAGCGGCCCGTGGATCACGACGTGGCTGTCCACCGTGCTGAAGATCTGGAGATGACCGCGGACCCGGTGCCAGAGGACTCCCTGGGTGATCCGCACCTTCGGCGTCCGCAGCACCCGGCCGGCCCGATCGACGCCGCCGACGCTCCCCGTGTCTCGCCCGCCCTGCGACTTGGTCCGCGACCAGACCTCGTCGCTGCGGGCGAATCCGCCCAGGGTGAGCCGCACGCGAGCCGGAGCCTCGGCCGTCGCCGGGATCACCTGGGGATCGCCCGCCGGCACGGCCTCCCAGGCGGCGGCATCGGAGATCACCGGCGTGCCGCCCAGCCCGCGGGTGTAGTCGGCGATCACGGTCTCGGCCGCGGTTCGGGCGGTGATTTGCGGGCGGTCGGTGGCGGCCTTGGCGAGTTCCGCCGGGGCGGGCAGGACGGCGGCCAGATCGGCCACGCGGCCGGCGAGCACCTCGGCGAGAAGTGACAGCAGTTTGCCGCGATTCGCAGCGGCCAAGCCGGCGGCCTCCGCGGCCACCCGACGGTTGTGCTCGAGGGACTCGAATGGCACCTGCCGGTAACTGCTCGACATCAGCATCCCGGCGATCGCGTAGTAGTCCTCGTCAGAGATCGCGTCGAACTTGTGGTCATGGCAGCGGGCACAGCCCAGCGCCAGGCCGAGGAAGGCCTTGCCGAACGTGTCGACGCGGTTGTCGGTGCGGTCGGCCTCGTCCTGAAGGATGTCCACCGGCGAATGAACCTCCTCGCCGAGGTACCAGAAGCCCGTGCCCACCACCGAGCGGTTGACGCCCGCCTCGTCGACGCGGGGATCGGCCACGAGGTCGCCGGCGATCTGTTCCCGCACGAACCGGTCGTAGGGGAGGTCGGTGTTGAAGGCCTCCACGACCCAGTCGCGGTACCGCCAGGCGTTGGGGATCGGGTAGTCGAACTCGTGACCCCGAGTCTCGGCGAATCGGACCACGTCGAGCCAGTGCCGGCCGAACCGCTCGCCGTAGTGTGGCGAGGCGAGGAGTCGCTCCACGTAGCGGTCGAAGGCGGCCGGATCGGGATCGGCCGCGACCGCGGCGACGTCGGCGGGATCGGGCGGCAGGCCGGTGAGGATTTCGGCGGCCCGACGGACGAGCACGGCCCGGTCGGCCTCGGGGGCGGGGGCGAGTCCCGCGGCCTCGAGCCGCGCGAGCACGAAGCGATCGATGTCGCCGCGGCACCAGGCGGCATCCTTCACAGCCGGGGGCGGCGTGGCCCGCGGCGGCTGCCAGCACCAGTGCTCGGCCTTTCGGGCGGCGAGATCGAAGCCTTCGACCGCGGCCCGTTTTCCGTCGTCGGGCCAGGGGAGCCCGCGGCGTACCCACTCCTCCAGCGTGGCGATCTCGGCGGTCGGCAGCCTGCCCTCGGGGGGCATCTGCAGGTCGCCGTCGTAACGCACGGCATGCACGAGCAGGCTCTGGTCGGGCTTGCCGGCCACGGCCACGCCCTCGGCCGCGAGGAAGTCGGCCCGTGAGTCGAACGACAGGCCTCCCTCCGGGTCACCGGCCTCGGTCGAGTGGCACTCCGCGCAGCGGGCCACGAGCAGCGGCCGCACCTTGGCCTCGAAAAACTCGAGATCGGCCGGGTCGAGGGCCGTTGGCGCCGCCGCCCGGGCCGCCGCCAGGCCGCAGGCGGCCACGACCGATACGAGTTGCCGGGTGATGGACAGGATTCGGCAATCCATCATCGACGTCACCACGAGGGTCCACGAACCGACCGAGCCGGGCAGGGCCGCAGCCCCTGAAGGATTCTAGTCCGGCGATGGGCTGGGGGCAGCGGTCGAGCATTGCCGCGGAACGCCCCAGAATTGCCGGATTCGTCGAGGGAGGCGTCGACGGGAGGGGTTGCCCGTGCCAATCGAGACGGCGTAGGAAACCGAGCGCAGCCGGGAAGGCGACGTGAGGTTTCCTCCGAGCGACCGGAAGGCAGGATGCCTGCAGGGAGCGGCCGGCGAGATGGCATGGGCAACCCCGACCCACTCAGGGCGTTGCGCCCGCCTACGCCGCCGTCACCCCGTGGCTCTCGCCGAAGTAATACTTCTTGGCGTCGGGGTGGTTGAGGACTTCCTCGGCGGAGCCATGGCAGAGCACTTTGCCGGCCCGGATCACGTAGCTGCGGTCGGTGATCGCCAGCGTCTCCCGCTCGCGGTGGTCGGTGATCAGGATCGAGATTCCGTCGTCCCGCAGGCCCTGGATGATCTTCTGAATGGAATGAATCGTGACCGGGTCGATGCCGGTGAAGGGCTCGTCCAAGAGGATGATCCGCGGCTCGGTGACCAGACACCGCGCGATCTCGAGCCGCCGCTTCTCGCCCCCCGAGATGTAGTGCGACTTCGACTTCCGGATCCGGCCGATATCGAACTGCTCGAGCAGCTGCTCGCACCGCCGGCGCCGCTCCTTGGGGGCCATCCCGACGAGCTCCATGATCGCCAGCAGGTTCTGCTCGACGGTCAGCTTGCGGAACACGCTCTGCTCCTGGGCGAGGTAGCCCATGCCGCCGTCCCGGGCCCGCTTGTACATCGGCCAGTCGGTCACCTCGGCGTCGTCGAGGAGCACCCGGCCGGAGTCGGGGATCACCATCCCGCAGGTCATTCGGAAGCTCGTCGTCTTGCCGGCGCCGTTGGGGCCGAGCAGGCCCACGATCTCGCCGGCATCGACGTGGAAGTCGACGCCGTCCACGACCCGGCGGCGGCCGTAGTTCTTGACGAGCCCTTCGACGGACAGGAGCGACATCCCTGCGCCTCGCGCGGTGCCGGTCTCCGCCGGCCGGATCACTTCACGAACCGCATCCTCGCGAAGTTGGGCAGGCAGGGCAATCGCAATTCCCAGCCGCAGCGCTCGAAAACCTTGGCGTTCCAGGGCGTCGGCACGGCGTGCGGCCAGAACACCACCAGGGCCCGGCCGATCAACAGTCGGCGGTCCACATGGTGGAGCGGCGCCTCGGGCGTGCCCCAGGCGCGGCTGTCCTTGCTGGCCGACGAGTTGTCGCCGAGCATGAAGAACTGATCGGCCGCGAGCGGGTAGGTGACCATGGCCTCCTCCCGATCACGGCCTTGGAACGCCGCCAGCGTGCCGCTCGAGACGTAATACAGATCCCGCAGCACCCGCAGGTCGCGGACGGCGACGTCGGCCGCCTGGGCCGTGATTCCCACCGGCGCGAGGTCGTCGGGCTCGGTCGCGCCCGGCCGCGCCCCGCGGACGACGGGCAGCGTCTCGGCCGCGGCGGCGATCGGGCGGCGCCATGTTGGCGAGTCGGAAAACGCCACCGGGCGACCGCTGATGAACAGCGACAACTCGTCGTCCACGTTGGCGAACAGGAGCCGCCAGCGGCCGCGGCCCCTCACGCCCGAGGCCGCCGCCGCCCGCACCGCGTCGGCGCCTTCGCCCCGGGCGAGCACGGCTTCGCCCGTGGCCAGGTCGAGCGTGCAGGTGTGCCGCACGCCCGCCTCCACCAGGTCGAGCACGACCGTGCCGCCCTCGCTCGTGCTCTCGAGCAGGCACTCGACCGCGAGGTCTCCCACCCAGCGGGCGCCGTCCACGACCGCCCCCAGGGCGTCGTCGCGGTGCAGGTCCACGTACTGCGGGGACTGATTGTAGGGCTGGAAGTCACCCACGAGCGCGGGCTGGGGGCGGGGCAGGGGGCTGTCCGGGCCGTCCCAGCCCTTGGGCACGAAGTGCCGCCAGCGGAGCGTCGCCCGGCCCGCCGCGGCCGTGATGCCGAACGATCGGCCCGCGTCGGCGCTCGTCCAGCGGGGCTGATCGCCTTCTGGCGACCAGTCGCTCCACGCGTCG
>CAMCPF010000003.1 GCA_945876515.1 Candidatus Kuenenia stuttgartensis | reverse complement strand
TTGGGCATCCTGCCCTCCGGTCGCTCGATGCTAGCTCGCTTCCGGCATCCTGCCTGCGCTCGCTATCAACGCCGCTCGATTGGCACGGGCAACCCCTTGCAGGCCAACGTTTCGCTGGCCTGCGAAAGCAACCCGCGGTCTCACGCCGGCCGCAGGCCGACGTGCTCGAGCACGCGGATCGTGGCCGGCGACTTGTTGAGCACGTAGAAGTGCATCCCCGGCACACCGCCGGCCACGAGCTCCTCGACTTGCTTGGCCGCGTACTCGACGCCGGCCTCGAACTGCGCCGCCTCGTCGGCACCGGCCGCCTCGAAGCCGCGGGTGAAGGCCTCCGGGAGCCGGGCCTTGCAGAGGCTGGCGATCCGGCGAATCTGGGCGTAGTTGGTGACGGGCATCACGCCGGGCACGATCGGCGCCGTGATCCCCAGGGCCTGGCAGCGGTCACGGAACCGGAAGAAGTCGGCGTTGTCGTAGAAGAGTTGCGTCATGACGACGTCGCCACCGGCCTCCACCTTGCGCACGAGATTTTGGAGGTCGGCCTCCGGGCTCGCGGCCTCCTGATGGGTTTCCGGGTAGCCGGCCACGAAGATGCCCAGTTCGGGGAACTCCGCGCGGATCAACGCCACCAGATCCGACGCGTACCGCAGGCCGCCGTCGGCCTGCTGGAACTCCGTCTCCCCCTTGGGCGGGTCTCCGCGCAGCGCCACGATCGCGGACACACCCAGGTCGATCGCTTCGCGAAGATAGCTCCGCAGTTCGTCCACCGTGCTGCCAACGCAGGTGAGATGGCTGGCCACGGCCACATCGTGCCGCTCCCGCAGGCCCCGGAGCACGTCGAGCGTGGTACCGCGGGTGGAGCCGCCGGCGCCGTAGGTGCAGGTGACGATCGCCGGCTCGTAGGCCATCAGTTCGGAGACGGTATGCCACATCGCGGCCTCCGACTCCGGGGTCTTGGGGGGAAAGAGCTCGAAGGAGAGCCCGAGGCGTCCGTTCTCGTAGGGATCCCTGATCGACACGGGCAGCACGACATGGGGTGACGGGGACAATACGTGGGCGGACCGAGGCCCGCCGCCGGTGTCGGATTGTAGCCGTCCGCCCCCGTAGCGGCGCCCCGCTGGCAAACCCCTGAGCGACACCGTACAGTCGAAACTGATGGCTGCCGCACTCGAGCCGGAGTGGCGGAATGGCAGACGCGGCGGACTCAAAATCCGTTGCCCGCAAGGGCGTGTGGGTTCAAGTCCCACCTCCGGCACTCAGGGCCAGTTTCGCACCGGGGCGGGTCGCTCCCGAGGCTGCTCGATGATCTCCGGCAAACCATGAACTCGGCGCTGGTGGTGATCGACGTTCAGGCCGACTTCTGTTCCGGTGGCGCCCTCGCCGTGCCGGAGGCCGACGCGATCCTCCCTGTCATCAACGCCCTGATGGGGGCTTTCCAGCGAGTGTTCCTCACCCAGGACTGGCACCCGCGAAGACACGTGTCGTTTGCATCGAGCCATCCGGGGCGGCGGCCCTTCACCACGCTCGACCTGCCGTACGGGCCGCAGATGCTCTGGCCGGATCACTGTGTCGCGAGGACTTCGGGGGCCGAGCTGCACCAAGGGCTGGTGATTCCGCACCACGCCGTGCGCGTCTGCAAGGGAACCCGCCCCGAAATCGACAGCTATTCTGCGTTCTTTGAAAATGACCGCCGCACCGTTGTGGGCCTCGATGCCGCGCTGCGGGGCGAAGGTGTCACCGAGATCATCCTGGCGGGCCTGGCGACGGATTTCTGCGTCCTCCACACCGCGCTCGATGGCCGGACGCTGGGCTACGAGGTGACCGTGGTCGAATCTGCCTGCCGCGGGATCGATCGCGACGGCTCGCTGGCAGCCGCCTGGGCCCAGATGGATGCCGCCGGTGTCCGCCGGGCATGATGGATGCCAACGCGTTCCTCTACGCGACGGCAACGAAGCCGGCTCGGGCGCGTGGCTGATGAGGGCGCATGGAAGTCGCCCACCTGGGTCATCACCGGCGCAGCCCTGCCGCCGCCCGCCGGACATCCGAAATTGAATTGACGAATGCCGCGATGCCGGGCACAGTGATGTCGATCGCTCCATGAGAAGCCCCCTCGCGGCAGTGTCCGTCGCCACGGGCAACCGCCTGCGGAACCGGCCTGACCGCAGCCGGCGTGGGCAGACCAGCAATCACCTCTCCGGCGAGTGACGATGCGCGAGCCCCCCGAGACCAGTGTGCTGGGTTGTGCGGAATGACGAACGCCTCCCCTGCCGCATCCCGGCCGCACCGCGGCACGCTTGAAGAGTTTCTCGCGGCCGACGAGATCGTGTCGCTGCCGGAGCTGAGCGACGGCGAGTGGGATGCGCTCCGGCGCGACGCGGGCCGCCGCCTCGCCTGGCGGTTCTGCACGCTGCGCAACCTCGTCGCCTACCGCGGCCGGTTCGCCTTCGACGCCATGGGCTTCGCCTGGGGCGGCATCTACCGGACGCTGCTGGTGAGCTCGATCGTCACCACCTCCTTCCGCAACGAGGGCCACTTCCGGGCGGGAGAACGGATCGGCGGCACGAGCGACTTTTTTTCCGGGGGGTTCGCCTTCCCCAGGGCGTCGGCGGAGTTCGGCGAGATCGTCGGATTGGTGAACCTGCGGCACCACGTCGCCGGCGTCGTCACGCCGGTCGGCCACGGCCGGGTCCGCGTGGTGCCGGGCTACGAGGCCGACTACGCCTACGTCGCCACCGCGTTCATCGAGTCGATCCGCCGGGGCCTGGGCCTGTGCGGGCTCTCACCCGACAGCCCCGCCAGCCGCACGCTCGCCTGGCAGCTCGGCACGATCCTCTATCAGCTGGCCGGCTACACGGGCCTTGCGAGAGTGCCCCGCGACCTCTCAGCCCACGAGCGGTTTCGCGACGCCTACGACCGCCGCCTCCGCGAGCGGCCGCCGTCGGCCCGTGTCCGCCGGATGGCCCAGGAGATTGCCCACCGGATCGTGCCGTTCACCGCCTTCATGTCGGGCGTGACCGCCCGCGACCACGTCGCGCGACACATCGACCCGGAGACCCGTGAGTTCCTGTTTCCGGATCGGACGGTGCCTGAGGAGCTGGAGCGGAGGCGGCAGGAATGGCAGCGGCGGCAGAAGCGGCAGCGGACCCTCGGCGACATTCGCGGCAAGTCGCGGGCCCGGCAGGGGCTTGGCCTGCAGCCCGACGTGGCCGCGCTCCACCGTGCCTACCATGACGCGGTGCACGTCAACACGGAAGACGCGATCGACGACCGCCTGGTCGGGGCGATCCTGCTCCACGCCCTCGACGCCGACCGTGCCGGCGGCCGCCCGCTCGAGCGGCGGTCGCTCGACCTCGCCGCCGGCGACGCCCTGATCCGGCAGGGCGAGCACCTCGGCGAGATGTATGTCGTACTCTCCTCCACCGCGCCGCTGGTCGTGATGCACTCCCCGAACGGGGCGGAGCCGCGGCAGGTCGCCACGCTCGTCGCGCCGACCGTGCTCGGCGAGATCGGGATGTGGCGGGGCCAGCCGGCCGTGGCCACGGTGACGACCCGGCATCCCAACCGGCTCGAGCTGCTCGTGATCGACGCGGAGCGGTTCGCGGCGCTGAAAGAAGAGCCCGGCTTCCGCGCTGCCACCGCCGCGGAGGTGCAGCGGCGGCTGGCGCTCAACTCGGCGCTCGTGGGCACGCTGCTCGACGACACCGCCGCCCGCACCGGCAGCCCGCTCTTGGCCTCGATCGCCCAGCTGTTCCGCTTCCTCACGGGTGACTCCCACGTCGCGCTCGATGCGGTGATCGACCTGCCGGTCGATGCCACACCCGACGAGTGCGTTGAGGCCCTACGGAAGCAGGTGGACGAGGCGATCCGGGCCGGTGGCCTGCCGCCCGAACTCGATCGCTATCTCGCCCAGGTCGTGGCGACCATCGGCTGATGTCCCGGCGTCGTTCGACAGTCCCCCTCAGCGACCGTCCCCGCTACGATGCAGGGCCACCGCCAATCTCACGGAGTCGCTTCCATGGAACCGCGCATCACCGACGCCCGCAAGGAATACGAGCACGGTGCGCTCGACGAGGGCTCGGTCGACCGTGATCCGTTCCGGCAGTTCGCCGCCTGGTACGACGCGGCGGTGGAGGCAGGCGTGCCCGAGCCCGAGGCGATGACGCTCTCCACCTCCACGCCCGACGGCCGGCCCTCGGCCCGGATCGTGCTGCTCCGCGGTTTCGACCCGACCGGCTTCTGCTTCTTCACGAACTATGCGAGCCACAAGGGCCGTGAGTTGGCCGCCAATCCGCACGCCGCGCTCACCTTCCACTGGGCCGCACTCGAGCGGCAGGTGCGGATCGAGGGCCGCGTCGAGAAGACCACGGTGGCCGAGAGCGACGCCTACTTCACGAGCCGGCCGAGCACGTCGCGGATCGGCGCCTGGAGTTCGCCGCAGAGCGAGGTGATCCCCGACCGGGCGGCGCTCGAGGGCCTCTTCGCCCGGTTTCGCGCCGAGCATCCCGACGACGCGGCGATCCCGCGGCCGGCCCACTGGGGCGGCTTTCGGCTCGTGCCGGAGCGGATCGAGTTCTGGCAGGGCCGCCCCAGCCGGCTCCACGACCGGCTCCAGTTCCGCCGCGACGCGGCCGGCGCATGGCTCCTCGAACGCCTCGCCCCCTGACGGGGTCCGGCCGGCGGGCGGGCTCATGGAAAAACCGGGCTCCAAGGCGTACCCTACGGGAGTTTCCCGACTCGCCGGCCAGCCCGAGGATCCGTTCCACCGACCATGCTTGCCTCCTCAGCCCCCGCCCAGCCCACCTCGACTGACAACGCCTCCGACCCGTGGTTCCAGGACCGCTTCGCCCAGCGGATCGGCGGAGCCAACTTCGCCAAGGGCTCCGGGATCTACAAGTTCGAACTGATCAAGCGGGCCAAGCGGCAGGCCCTCGCCGACCATCCCGAGCGACGGATGCTCGACTTCGGCATCGGCGAGAACGACGAGATGGCCCCCGAGAGCGTGCGGGCCGTGATGCGGCGGGAGATCGACCGGCCGGAGAACCGTGGCTACGCCGACAACGGAATCGCCGCCTTCAAGGAGGCCGCTGCGGCCTTCATGCAGCGGGAGTTCGGCGTGGTGCTCGACCCCGTCAAGGAGGTCAACCACTGCATCGGTTCGAAGACCGCCTACGCAATGCTACCGGCGGCGTTCATCGACCCCGGCGACGTGACGCTCATGACCGTGCCGGGCTATCCCGTGGCGGGCACGGCCACGAAATGGTTCGGCGGCACCGTTCACCCGCTGCCGCTCCTCCCGGAGCATGGCTTCCTCCCCGACCTGGAGAGCGTCCCCGCCGACGTGCTCGCCCGCACGAAAATCCTGGTGCTCTGCTACCCCAACAGCCCCACCGGCCGCACCGCCACCCGGAGCTTCTACGAGCAGGTGGTTGCCTGGGCCCACAAGCACCGCGTGATCGTCATCCAGGACGCGGCCCACATGATGCTCTCCTACGACGAGCGGCCGCTGTCGTTTCTCTCGATCGACGGCGCCAAGGAGGTGGGCCTCGAGGTCCACTCGATGTCGAAGGGCTTCCACATGATCGGCTGGCGGATGGGCTGGGTCTGCGGCCACGAGCGGCTCGTGCGGGCCTTCGCCGACGTCAAGGACAACTGCGACTCGGGGCAGTTCATGGCGATCCAGAAGGCCGCCGCCGCGGCCCTGGCCGACCCCGAGATCCCGCGTCGCGTCCGGGAGAAGTATCGCCGCCGGCTCGAGAAACTCGTGGGCGTGCTCCGGGCCGTGGGCTTCGACTGCGAGATGCCCGGGGGCACCTATTTCCTCTACACGAAGAGCCCGACCGGCGCCGGTGACCGGGCGTTTGCCACCGCCCAGGAAGCGAGCCAGTTCCTGATCCACGAGCTTTCGATCTCGACCGTGCCCTGGGACGACTGTGGCGCGTACCTCAGGTTCTCGGCCACCTATGAGGCCGAAGACGAGGCCGCCGAGGACGACCTGATGGCCGAGGCCCACGCGCGGCTGGCCCGCGCCCGGCTCAAGTTCTGATGCCCGCTCGCCCCCGACGTTGCCCCCGCCCGTGATCCCCGACCATCGCCCGCTCGCTCCCGAGGAGTTTTCCATGCGTCGCCTGCTTTCCTGGTCGCTTGTCCTCCTGCTCGTCTGTGTGGCCGTGATGCCGCTCAGCGGTTGTGGCTCCAAGAAAGCGCCGGCGACGATCGCCGACCTGCTCGCCAAGGCCAAGAAGAACCCGAAGCCGGAGGGGCGGGCCAAGGACCTCGTGAAGGTGGCCGGCATGCAGATCACCTCCAAGGACAAGGCTGGCGCTGGCCGCACGCTCGAGATGGCCCTGGCCGAGATCCCCGCCGACGGGCAGCCGCTGGTGTGCGTGCCCGTGCTCGTGGAGATCGCGCAGACGTATGCCGACATGGGCCAGCGGAGTTCGGGCAAGAAGGCCGTCGAGGCGGCCGCGAAGATGGCCGGCGGCGTCGAGGATCCCCAGGGCAAGTCTGGCCTGCTCGCTCAGGTCGGCGTCGCCAAGGCGGCCGCCGGTGACAAGAACGGCGCCAAGGAGTCGCTCGGCGAGGCCGCGAAGCTGGCCAAGGACGACGTGCCTGACCGCTTCCGCGGCAAGGCGCTCGCGGCCGTGGCGATGGGCTACGTCGATGCCGGCCTGGCCGACGCGGCCAACGACGTGATTGACAAGCTCGAGGAACTCGCCGGCGGCCTCGAGGAGCTGCGGCCCAAGGCGGAGGCGTTCGCCGCAGCGGCCGCAGTGCGGGCCGCCACGAGCGACAAGGAGGCGGCGACGAAGCTCCTGGCTCAGGCCGCCGAGGCCGCCAAGGGAATCAACGACTTCCCGGCCAACCGGGCCTACGCGCTCGTGGCCGTCGCCAAGGCGCTGGTCGCCAACGGCGACGTGAAGGCCGCGCTCACACTCCTGGCCGACGCTGAAAAGTCCGCCTCGAAGGTGCCCGACCCCGAGCAGCAGAAGGACGCCATGAAGACCGTCCGCGTGCTGATGGCAAAGCTCAAGCAGTGACCCGCCGCGGTCACTTGCCCCGCGACACCTGCTTGAGCGCCTCGAGCGCGAGCTTTCGCGCCTCGGCATGGTCTACGATCGGCTCGGGATAGTCCCGGCCGAGCGTGATCCCCGCCTGCTCGAGCGTACGGCCGTCGGCCTCGGCCGGCGCATGGATCTCGTCCGTGGGCAGCCGCGACAGTTCCGGAGCCCACTGCCGCACGTACTGCCCGTCGGGGTCGAACTTCTCCCCCTGGCTCGTCGGATTGAAGATCCGGAAGTAGGGGGCCGCATCCGCCCCGCAGCCCGCGGCCCACTGCCAGCCGAGCGTGTTGGCGGCGAGGTCGGCGTCCACGAGCGTGTCCCAGAACCAGCGGGCCCCCTCCAGCCAAGTTACCCGCAGGTCCTTGACCAGAAAACTCGCCACGATCATCCGCACCCGGTTGTGCATCCAGCCGGTGGCCCAGAGCTGCCGCATGCCGGCGTCTACCACGGGATAGCCCGTGCGACCCCGCTGCCAGGCCCGCAGGCCCACTGGATCCTGCGCCCAGGGAAACTTCGCGTAGTCGGCCCGCAGGGGCGCGTCGGTGGTATGGGGAAAGTGGTAGAGCAGGTGGCTGGCAAACTCCCGCCAGCCGAGTTCGCGGAGATACACCTCGGGGCTGCCGGTGATCTTCGCGGCGGGCTTGCCGCCGGCAGCTTCGCGCACGGCGTGCCAGACCCGTCGGGGCGAGATCTCGCCGAAGTGCAGGTGCGGCGAGAGGCTGCTCGTGCCCTCTCGGTCGGGGCGGTCGCGGTCGGTGCCGTAGGTCGCGAGGGCCTTGGCCAGGAAGGCGTCGAGCCGCTTCCCCGCGCCGGCCTCGCCCGGCGACCAGGTCGTTCGCATCGTGCCGGCCCAGTCGATCTCGGGCAGGAGTCCGAGGTCGCCGACGTCGAGGCTCTGGCTCGTGCCCTGCACCGGCTCGGCGGTGGTGAGCTTCCGCGGGGCCGCCACCGGCTCGGCCGGCTCCTCTCGCGCCAGCAGCGCCCGCCAGAAGGGCGTGAACACCTGGTAGGGCCGGCCCTCCTTGGTGGCCACATGCACCGGCTCGAAGAGGAGGCCGCCATTGAAGCTCTCCGCCGCCAGGCCCGTGGCCGTGAGCGCCTGCTTGATCGCGGTGTCGCGCTTGACCACCGCCGGCTCGTAGCGGCGGTTCCAGGCGACGTGGGTGGCGGCGTACTCTCTGGCCAGGCCCTCGAGCGTGGCGAGCGACGGCCCGCGGCGGATCACGAGCGGCGCACCGGCCTTGGCCAGCGCCGCTGCGAGTTTCTCCAGCGACTGATGCAGCCACCACCGCGAGGCCGCACCGGGCTGCCAGGGGGCCTCCTCCTCGGGCGCCCAAATGAAGACGGGCACCACCCTGCCGCGGGCCACCGCGGCCGCGAGGGCCGGATTGTCGTCGAGCCGCAAGTCGTGACGAAACCAGACGAGCGTGACGGGACTGGACGGCGGCATGGGCGGGCTCCTGGGAGGGGCAGGATACCCGATGGTCCGCCGAGCGGCGGAGCTTCGCCGCGGCCAAAACCAACCTAGGCCAGAATCTCGGTGACCACCCGCTGCGGCTCGACACCCGTGAGCCGTTGGTCGAGGCCCTGAAACTTGAACGTGAACCGCTCGTGGTCGATCCCCATCAGGTGGAGGATCGTGGCGTTGAAATCGTTCACATGCACCGGGTTCTCGACCACGTTGTAGCTGAAGTCGTCGGTCTCGCCGTGGGAGATACCCGGCTTCACGCCCGCCCCGGCCATCCACATGCAGAAGTTCCGCGGGTGGTGGTCGCGGCCGTAGGTGTCCTTGGTCAGCGTGCCCTGGGAGTAGACGGTGCGGCCGAACTCGCCTCCCCAAATCACGAGCGTGTCGTCGAGCAGACCGCGTTGCTTCAGGTCCAGCACCAGGGCGGCGGTCGCGCGATCCGTGTCGAGGCACTGGTTCTTGATCGCACCGGGCAGGTTGCCGTGCTGGTCCCAGCCGCGATGGAGGATCTGCACCACCCGCACGCCCCGTTCCACGAGCCGGCGGGCCATCAGGGCCGAGTGGGTGAACGTGCCGGGTTTCTTGACGTCGTCGCCGTAGAGCGCGAGCGTCTCAGCCGACTCGTCGGCCAGCTCGGTGAGCTCCGGCACGCTGGTCTGCATCCGGAAGGCCATCTCGTATTGGGCGATCCGGGTCTGGATCTCGGGATCACGATACCGCTCGAACCCCATGGCGTTGAGCTTGCCGAGCCCGTCGAGCATCCGCCGCCGGTCGGCCGCGGAGATCCCGGCCGGGTTGTCGAGGTAGAGGACCGGATCGCCCGAGCCGCGGAGCGTGACGCCCGTGAACCGCGAGGGCAGGAAGCCGCTGCCCCACATTCGGGAGAAGAGCGCCTGGGCGTTGCCCGACGAGGGAAACTGCGGCGTGAACACCACGAAGGCCGGCAGGTCGTCGCTCTCGCTGCCGAGCCCGTAGGCCAGCCAGCTGCCGATGCTCGCCTTGCCGGGGATCTCGCTGCCGGTCATCACGAACGTGCAGGCCGGATCATGGTTGATCGCGTTGGTGTGCACGCTCTTGACGAGGGCGATCTCATCCACGATCCCCGCTGTGTGCGGCAGGAGGTCGGTGCTGATCCAGCGGCCGCAGCGGCCCCGCTGCTCGAAGGTGAACTTCGAGGGCGCCACCGGAAAGCGGCTCTGGCCGCTGGTCATCGTGGAGAGCCGCTGCTCGCCGCGAACGCTCGGCGGGATGTCCTTGTCGAAATACTCCCCGAGGCCGGGCTTGTAGTCCCAGAGGTCGAGCTGCGAGGGAGCGCCGTTCATGTGCAGGTAGATCACACGCCTGGCCTTCGGGGCATGGTGCGGCAGGCCCGGCAGCGCGGGATGAACGCTGCCGCCCACGTTGCCCGCTCGGGAGGCCGGATCGATCGCCGCACCGGCGGCCCGCCGCTCGAGCAGCGACACCGCCGCCGCCCCCACGCCCACGCCCGTGGTGCCCAGGAAGGCGCGGCGGGCCATGGCGGTGCGGAAGGCCTGGCGGGCCTCGGTGTCGAGCGGGGTCATGGGCTTATCGTTCCTTAGTTGCGGCTGAGCGTCTCGTCGAGATTGAGCATCAGGTTGGCCACGAGTGTCCAGGCGGCCAGCTCGGCCGGTGCCAGCCCTGCCGGCGGCTTCGACTCGCCGTGCGCGATCGCCTGCTTCGCGGCCTCGAGGTCGGCCTCGTAGCGGGCCCGGTTGCCCGCGACCGCGTCGGCGACGATTCTTCCCTCGTCGGCCGAAGGTCCGCGGGCCAGCACGGTGCGGAACAGCCACGCGATCCGGGCGGCGTCTTCGGCGCCCCCTTCGGTGAGCGTGCGGGCCGCCAGGGCCCGGGCGGCCTCGACGTGCTGAACGTCGTTCATCAGCTGCAGCGCCTGCAGCGGCGTGTTGCTTCGCTCCCTTCGCGCACAGAACTGCTCCCGGTTCGGGGCGTCGAAGTTCACAAGCGCCGGGTGCGGCGCCGTCCGCTTCACGAACAGGTACATCGTGCGGCGGTAGAGCGACTCCCCGTCGTCCTGCTTGTAGTTCCGGGTGTTCGAGCCGCCGAAGCCAACCGGCTCCCAGATGTTCGGTGGCTGATAGGGCTTCACTCCCTTGCCGCCGAGCGTGCGGACCAGGAGCCCGGAAACGGCCAGGGCGTTGTCGCGGATCTGCTCGGCGTCGAGCCGAAAGCGGGGGCCGCGGGCCAGGAGACGGTTCTCGGGATCGGCCGCGAGCTGCTCGGGGCGCACGTCGCTCGCCCGGCGGAAGGCCCGGCTGGTGACGAGCAACTTCACCAGCTGCCGGGTGTTCCAGCCGCCCTCGCGATATTCGGCGGCCAGCCAGTCGAGCAGATCGGGATGGGCCGGCGGTTCGCCCTGGAGCCCGAAATCCTCGCTCGTCTTCACGAGGCCCACGCCGAACAACTGCTGCCAGAGCCGGTTGGCCGCGACGCGGGGCGTGAGCGGGTGGTCGGCCGAGACGAGCCACTTCGCCAGATCGAGCCGGTCGGGCGTCTTGCCCTCGGCGACGGCGAGCGGCGGCAGAAAGGCGGGCGTGCCCCGCTCGACCTTCTCGCCCGGGCTGTCGTAGGCCCCGCGCTGCATCACGAAGCTATCTCGCATCTTCGGCTGGTCGGTGAACACGAACGTGAACGGGATCTGTTTCTCCAGGTCCGCCTTCGCCTTGCCGTTGGCCTCGAGCGCGACCTGCGCCGCCGTGAGCGGTTCGGGCTTGGCGGCCCAGACGGTCGAGAGCCAGTGGCGGCGGATCCGCTCGATGTCCTCGGGCTTGGTGGTCTTCTCTGGCCCGGCCTTGACGAGGCCGCGGAGATTTTCGGGCACGTCGTCGAGCTTGTCCTTCCCCGTGCGGTCGGCCCACCAGCGGGCGAGCGACCGCGCGGGATCGGCCGCCGGGTCGTTCACGCTCACGCCGCCCACCAGATCCCAGCGGGCATGGCCATCGAACTGCGTGAGCGCAAAGCCCTTGATCGTCGCGCCCGGCTCGAGCCCCATCGCCTTCGCAGGCACCGCTAACCGCACCCACTTGCCCGCCTCCGGCAGCGGCCCGGCATGGTGCCGCGAGGGCTTGCCCAGGTCGCCCCACGGGATCACGTTCGGCTCGCCCCACACCGCCCGGTGCTTCCACTCGCCGGTATTGAACTGGATCATCACGCTCTTGGGCGGGTTGGCCGGATCCAGCCAGACGTGGGCGAAGACCTCCTCGTCGGGCCGGACCACGATCTCGGCCGCGCCGCTCTCGTAGAAGTCCTGGCCGATGCCGGAAGCCGTCCGCTCGAGGCTCCGCTGCCCAGACAGCACGCCCGCGGCCGCGTCACCGGTGAGCCAGGCGGTCGCGGGCCCGCCGCTGCTCCTCACCGCCGCCCCCGGTGGAAACTCATCGTCGAGCCACACCGTCTCGAGCCGCTCCGGCGCTGGCCTGGGATCAGCCGTGGCCGGATCGACATAAGCGACCGTGGCCACGGCGTCGGCGAGCGCCTTCTCCAGGCCGGGACGGGCGGCGTCGAGCGCGGCCAGTTGCTTCTCCTGCTCGCCCGTCGGCACCCTGATCACCGGCGGGGTGTCGATCTTGTTGCCGTCGAAGCCGGGGTCGGCCGCCGAGTTGAAGAAGGCGTAGAGGGAGTAGAACTCCTGGTGCGAGATCGGGTCGAACTTGTGGGAATGGCAGACGGCGCACTGGCCGGTGAGCCCCATGAAGGCGTTGGTCATCGTGGCCGTGCGATCGATGGCGTAGCGAAACAAGAGCTCATCGTTGATCGAGCCGCCTTCGCTGGTCGTCACGTTGCACCGCGAAAAGCCCGTGGCCACCTTCTGCTCGAGCGTGGCGTCGGGCAGGAGGTCGCCGGCCAGCTGCCAGATCGTGAACTGGTCGAAGGGGAGGTTGTCGTTGAAGGCCTTCACGACCCAGTCGCGGTAGGCCCACATCTGCCGCTCGTTGTCGAGGTGGAGGCCGTGGGTGTCGGCGTAGCGGGCGGCATCGAGCCAGTGGCGGGCCATCTCCTCGCCGTGGTGCGGGCTCTGCAGGAGCCGCTCGACCTGCTTTTCATACGCGTCGGGCGAGGTGTCAGCCAGGAAGGCATCGACCTCAGCCGGCGTCGGAGGCAGGCCGACGAGGGCGAAGGAGAGCCGCCGCAGGAGCGTGGGCCGGTCGGCCTCTGGGTTCACCGGCAGCTTGGCCTCGGCCAGCCGAGCCTCGAGAAACCGGTCGATAGGATTGGTCACCGACATATCTGCGACCGCTGGCACGTCCGGCCGCACGACCGGCCGAAACGACCAGTGCTGCTCGTAGGGGGCTCCGGCGGCGATCCACCGCGCGAGCAGGTCTCGCTGCTCCGGCGTGATCTTCTTGTTGGTGTGGGGCGGCGGCATCACCACGTCGGGATCGGTGGCCACGATCCGGACGAGCATCTCGCTGGCCTGCGTGTCACCCGCTACGATCGCGCGGTCGCCGCTGGCGAGTTCGGCCGTGGCGGCCTCGTGGCTGTCGAGCCGCAGCCCCGCCTCCTGCTCGGCGGGACCGTGGCAGGCGTAGCAGTTTTCCGACAGGATGGGCCGGATGTCGCGGTCAAACCGGATCGCCGGGTCGGAGCCCGCGGCAATCGCGGTCACCGTCGTGACCAGTCCGACAGCCACCGACTGCGCGAGCCGATCGAGGGGGACGCAGCAACCCATGGGAGCTCTTCCTGCAGGGTCACCCGCGTCGCCGGCTCGGGGAAAGCCCCGAACCGCGGGCCGCCACGGGAGCGGGCGACCGATCGGCGGGAGGTGGCATCGACGACCGATCATTCCCGAGCGAGGCCAGGACCGGGAGTCAAGAACCTCGTAAAGTATGGCCCCAGAACACCCTGGGGGCAAGAAATAGCCTCCTGGGTGCATGCTGCCCCGTGAGGAATGCTGATGCCGGCCGATATCGTCCGTGTTTGCTCGAGACCCGCGAACTCGTGGATCTCCCTGATGGCGCTCGCCTTGGCCACTGCCGCCGGGCCTGGACAGGGCGACGAACGAGCGATGCGCAAGAGCCTGATCCTGCCAGGCGAGGTGTTCGCGGTCGCCGGCAGGACGGCGTTTCTGTTCACGCCGGCCACCGACGCAGAGGCGCCCGCGGAACCAAAACCCTGGATCCTTTACGCACCCACGCTCGCGGCCTATCCCGATGCGGCCGAGCGGTGGATGCACGAGCAGTTCACGAAGGCGGGCGTGGCCGTCGCGGGCATCGACACGGGCGAGTCATACGGCAGCCCTGCGGGCGTCGCGGCCGCCGAAGCCCTCCACGCCGAGCTGGTCCGCCGCGGCTACTCGAAGCAGCCGGCGCTGCTCGGCCGCAGCCGGGGCGGGCTCTGGGCCTCGGCCTGGGCGATCGCCCATCCCGAGCTCACCGCGGGCCTGGGCGGCATCTATCCCGTCTACGATTGGCGGACGTATCCCGGCCTCGAGAAGGCCGCGCCGGCCTATGGATTGCCGCCCGCCGACCTCGCGGCCAGGGCTGCCGACCTTTGCCCGATCGAGCGGATCGCCGTCGCAGCGAAGGCGGGCGTGCCGGTCTGCATCATCCACGGCGACGACGACAAGGTGGTGCCGCTCGAGCCCAACTCGCTGCGGCTCGAGCAGACCTACGAGGCCGCCGGCAAGGGCGACCTCGTGAACTTGATCGTGGCCAAGGGGCAGGGCCACAACTTCTGGGAGGGCTTCTTCCGCTGCCAGGAACTGGTCGACTTCCTGATCGCCCGCGCCAAGGCCGGCCGCTGACTCCGGTTCACCGCCACGCGTCCTGCCGCCTCGTCGTCATGCGCCTCCTCCGCCTCATCGCTCCGGTCGCCACGCTCGTGGCCTGCGTTGGGTTCGCAGCCCGCGTGGCGGCGATCGACCCCACCACCGTCACGTCGCTCACGCCGAAGGAAGCCACGGCGCTGGTCGAGCAGGGCGAAGATCCACTCGAACTGCCGAAGCTCGAGTCGCTCTCGGCCGAGGCCGCCCGCGCCTTGGGCGAGGCCTGCGGCCGGCTCGGCACTGAACTCACGCTGCCCGCGCTTGCCACCCTGCCGGCCGACGTCGCTGCGGGGCTCGCGCGTGGCAACGGCTGGTTCGACCTCTCGCTGCCGGCCGTCACCGAACTCTCCGTGCCGGCGGCCGCGGCCCTCGCCACGCACGCGGGCGTGCTCCGGCTCCCGGGCCTCGTCTCGCTTCCGGAACCGGTCGCCGCGGAACTCGCGAGGCATGCGGTGACGCTCGAACTCGCCTGGCCCCGCGACTTCTCGCCGCAGGCGGCGGCCGTACTCGTGCAGCGGACGGGCAATCTCCACTTCCTCGGCCCGATCGACCTCGACCCGGGCATCGCCCGGTCGCTGGCGACGTTCGGTGGGTGGCTGAGCCTCGATGGGCCGGTGACGGGCCTCGACGCGGCCGTGGCCCGGGAGCTGGCCAGGCAGCCAGGCGCGCTCGACATCGACGGCCCGATCGAACTCGATCGTGAAACCGCAGCGATCCTGGTGACCAAGCAGACCGACCTCTACCTCCGCGGACTGACCCGGATCGACGTCGATCTCGCCCGGGCGCTCGCCGCCCGCGACGACGGCCTCGACTTCCGGCGCCTCGAGCGGCTCGACGCCGACGTGGCCGCGGCCCTCGCCACCAAGCGAAATAGCCGAATCTCCTTCGAGGCCCTCGCGTCACTCGAGCCGGACGTCGCCCGGGCGCTCGCGATCCTCGACGGCACGCTCCACTTCAAGGGCCCGCTCGCACTGTCCGACGAGGCGGCGGTGGCCCTCGGCGATCACGACGGCTTGCTGCGGGTCGGCACGCCCCGGCTCACGGTCGCGGCCGCACGCGGCCTCGCCCGCAACCGTGGGACCCTCTCGATCGCGGGCCTCCGCGAGCTACCGGCCGACGTCGCCACCGCGCTCGCCGGGGCCGGCGACCTCGAGCTCGCCGGGCTTTTTGAGCTGACACCGGCGGCCGCGACGACGCTCGGGCGTCACGCGGGGAGACTGACGATCTACGAGCTTGGATCACTCACGCCTCCGGTCGCCGCGGCGCTGGCCGCCCACCGGGGTGATCTCGCGCTGCCGAACGTGAGGTCGCTCGACCTGCCCACCGCCACGGCCCTCGCCGCGCATCGCGGCACGCTCGGGCTCGACGGCGTCCGCCGGCTTCCCGTCGAGGCGGCAGCCGCCCTCGGTCGGCACGCCGGCATCGTCGACCTCTCTGGCCTCGGCGAGCTGTCGCCCGATGTCGGCGAGCAGTTCGCCATCGCCGGCAACGTTCGATTCGCCACGGGCCTGCTGCGGGATCTCTCGCCCGCGATGGCGGCGGGGCTGACCCGCTGGGGTGACGAAGAACTCGAGCTCAGGGGGCTCGAGCGCCTCTCACCGGCTGCGGCCGAGGCTCTTGTCACGCACCGCGGCGAACTCGTGCTCGCGGGCATCAAGGAACTCACCGGGCCGGATGCCCAGGCCGTCGCCCGGGCGCTAGCCCGCAAGCCAGGTCGAGTGAAGCTTTCCTGGCTCGAGGTCGTGACGCCACGGACGCTCGAGATTCTGGCCGCGAGCGGCCGCATCGAGACGCCCGACATCGACGACCTGAAACTCGTACCCGACTATGGCTCGGGCGTGCTCGACGACATCGTCGTTCCCGACGACCCGCGGTAGCAGGTGAGCGGGCTTTTCCTGGGGCGCCGGCCGTACGTTAGACTCCCGCCGCAGGCCCATCGCTCACCTGATTCCCTTCCCGTGCCAACAGCCGCATGATGCTGCTCTTCGCCCAAGGTGATTTGCCGACACTGTCGCTCGATCCCGGAACCATCCGGCTGCTCGCCTGGGCGCTCGGCGGCTACGTGATCTTCCTGCTGGCGATCAGCATCTACGCCACCGGGAAGGTTCACGACGAGGCCGACTACATCGTCGCGGGCCGCCGGCTGCCGCTGTTCCTGGCCTGGGGCACGCTGATCGCCACCTGGTTCGGCGCCGCGACCATGTTCGCCGCCGCCGGTGCGGCCCGCGAAGAGGGGCTCCTCGGGGTGGTGCTCGATCCGTTCGCCTGCGCGGGCACGTTGGTGCTGGCCGGCATCTTCTTCGCCCGGCCTCTGTGGCGGATGGAACTCTACACCATGGCCGATTTCTACCGCGTCAAATACGGCAAGGCAGCGGAGATCGTGGGGGCCTGCATCCAGGTGCCGAGCTACTTCTCCTGGATCGCGCTGCAATACACGGCGCTGGCGAAGGTGCTCGAGTTGTACTTCGAAATCCCGCTGACCACGGGCATCCTGGTCGTCGCCGCCGTGACGCTCGTCTACACCCTGATCGGCGGCATGTGGTCGGTGACGCTCACCGACACGGTGCAGATCGTGATCGCGCTCACGGGCCTGGTGGTGCTCGTCGTGGCGACGCTCACGGCCCCGCAACTCGGCGACGGCGATCCCGTTCGCGGCCTGTCCGTCGTGTTCAGCCGCGTCGCCGAGACCCATCCCGACCACCTCCGGCTCGTGCCCGCCGAGTTCACGCTCGCCGCCTTCCTGCCCTGGCTGGCCGCCTGGGCCACGGGGCTGTTCGGCAACATCCCCGGGCAAGATCTCCAGCAGCGGGTGTTCTCCTCGAAGAGCCCGAACACGGCCATGCACGCCTGCATCCTCGCCGGCGTGCTCTATCTCGTGTTCGGGATGATCCCGGTGACGCTCGGCCTGGCGTCGCTCGTGACGCATCCCGACGGTGCGCTCGACCCGGTCGGGTTCCTCGCCGGCGAATACCTCTCCCCCGCGATGCTCGTGGTGTTCGTGATCGCGGTGATGTCGATGGTGGTCTCGACCGCGACGAGCGCCGTGCTCGCCCCCGCCACGATCCTGGGTCACAACCTGTTCTCGCGGCTACCCGCGCTCAAGGGCAACGGTTTGCTGCGGGACCGGCTCTGCGTGGTGCTCGTCTCGCTCGGCGGTGTCGCGCTGGCCATGTGGGGCAAGTCGCTCATGGAACTGCTCGACGTGGCCCTCTCGATCCAGCTCGTGGCCTTGTTCGTGCCCGTGGCGATGGGGATCTACGGCCGGCCACGGGGCGTGCTGCCCGGCGTGCTCGCGATGCTGCTGGGGTTCGCCGCATGGCTCGTCACGTTCGGCATCGAACACCTCGAGGGTAGCGTGCCGGAGGCCGTGTTCGCGGCCGTCACGACCGTGCCCAGCGACTTCTGGGGCCTCGGCTTCTCGATCGCAGGCTACGCGTTGGGACAGGCGCTCTCGCCGCCGCGGACAGGCACCCTGATGGCCGGCTGACCGAACTCGGCGTCACTTCCCTTCGGCGGCCCATCGCTTCATCGTGGCGATGTTGGCCTTCACCTCGGGGTGGAACTTTCGAAGGTACACCTTCATGTCGCTCTCGTACATGGCGTCGGACTCGGGGCCCTTGTCGCCCGTGTCCGCCATCCACCGATCGAGGCGACCGCGAAGGGCGGCGAGCGTGTCAGCGTGGGCCGGGTTGGCCGCCTGGTTGTCCAACTGCCAGCGGTCCTCCCGCCAGCGGTAGAGCTCCTCGGGAGGCCGCGTCGGGGCGAACAGCAGCCGCTGGGTAGCCGGGTCGAGGCTGCCCGCCGCCTGCAAGGCCCGCAGGGCCTGAAGCGTGGGCTTGGCGTCCTTGTAGGCGTTGGGCTGGAGCATCGGCCGGCCCGGATGGAAGTTGCGGATGTAGAGCCAGTCGGGCGTGCGGACGCTCCGGATTCGGTCCACCGTCTCATCGCAGCGGTCGCGGGCCGCGAACACGGCCTCCCGGACCACGTAATCCTTGGCGAATACGTCCCGCCCCTGCATCGCCGGCGGGATTGGCAGCCCGGCTGCGACCAGCGAGATCGCGGGCATGTCGATGTGCTCGATGAGATCCTCGCGAACCTGGCCCCGCGGGATTCCGGGCCCGCGAACGACGAACGGCACGTGCGTCCCCTCGTCGTAGAGGAACTGCTTGGCCCGCACGTGGCTGATGCCGTGGTCGGTCATGAAGATCACGAGCGTCTCGTCGAGAATGCCCTCGGCCTCAAGGCGGGCCAGCACTCGGCCCACATGGGCGTCAGTCAGCCGGACGGCGTCGAGGTAGGCCGCGCGGTCGGCCAGGAGCACGGGGTCCCGCGGCAGGTACGGGGGCAGGGTCACGGTCGCCGGATCGGTGGCCGCGCCGAACTCCGCCGCAGCCTGCTGCCGCACCCGCTCGACGCCCCCCTTGCCGTCGCGGAGCTTGCCACCCGGCAGCTGCACCTGCATGAAGAACGGCTGATCGGGCTTGCGCGCCGCCCAGTCCTCGCCGTCGTAGAGCGCGCCGTCCCACCCGAAGTTGTAGTCGGTCTTGCCGAGGCCCTGCGGCCGGCCGCGGGCATTCTTCGCCGCACCAGGCAGCCCGTCGCCGATGCAGGTGTACCAGCCGGCCTCACGGAAAATCGCCGGCGCCGGCCGCACGCCGGCGGGCAGCCGGATCTTCTCCGTGCCCCGGCCGCTGCGATGGTGGTGCGCGCCGATCGTGGTCTGGTACATGCCCGTGATCATGGCCGAGCGGCACGGCGAGCAGACTGGCGCCGTCACGAAGGCCTGGGCAAAACGCGTCCCCTCGGCGGCCAGGCGATCGACGTGCGGCGTGGGCACGGCTGAGGACCCGTAGCAGCCGAAGTCGGCCGACATGTCGTCCACCACGATCCAAACAATATTGGGGCGGTCGGCGGCAAGCCCCGATGGCGCCACAACGGCTACCAGCACCGCCGCGACGAGTGTCGGGCTCGGGTTCATGCGAGAATCTCCTTGACGACGTGGCCGTGCACGTCGGTGAGGCGGAAGTCGCGGCCCTGGAACCGCCAGGTGAGCTTCGTGTGGTCGAAGCCCAGGAGGTGGAGGATCGTGGCCTGCAGGTCGTGGATGTGCACCGGGTCCGTCGCCACCTTGAAGCCGAGGTCGTCGCTCGCGCCGTGCACGTGGCCCCCCTTCACGCCGCCGCCGGCCATCCAGACGCTGTAGCAGTCGGGATAGTGGTCGCGGCCGAGGATGTTGCCGCCGGCCGTGCGGCCCTCGCGGAAGGGCGTGCGGCCGAACTCACCGGTGCAGAGCACGAGCGTGTCCTCGAGCAGCCCGCGGCGCTCGAGATCCTCGATCAGGGCCGCGGCCGGCTTGTCGAAGCTCGCGGCCTTCTTCGTGAGCCCGTCGCGGATATCCTCGCCAGGATTGGTGCCGTGGAAGTCCCAGCCCCAGTCGAAGAGGTGCACGAACCGCACCCCCTCCTCCACCAACCGCCGGGCAAGGAGGATGTTGTTGGCCAGGCTGGCCCCGCCGGGCGTGGCCCCGTAGGCCTCGAGGACGTGCTTGGGCTCCTTGGAGATGTCCATCACGTCGGGCACGCTCGTCTGCATCCGGAAGGCGAGTTCGTACTGGGCGATCCGGGTCACCGTCTCGGGGTTGCCGAGCTCCGCGGCCTGCAGTTCGTTCAGGTCCTTGAGCGCGTCGAGCGTCTTCCGACGCAGCGCTCGGGTCATACCCGGCGGGTCGGAGACGTAGAGCACCGGGTCGCCCTTCGAGCGGCACTGCACGCCTTGGTAGACGCTCGGCAGGAAGCCCGAGCCGAAGCTGCTGGTGCCGCCATTGGGCTGTACGCCCGATGAGATCAGCACCACGAAGCCCGGCAGGTCGGCGTTCTCCGTACCCAGGCCGTACGTCACCCATGACCCCAGGCTCGGCCGGCCCGACCGTGGCGACCCGGTATAGACCATCAGCTCGGCCGGCGCATGGTTGAACTGGTCGGTGTGCATGCTCTTGATCAGGCAGAGCTTGTCGGCCACGCGGTGCAGGTTGGGGATCGCGTCGGAGAGCTCCATGCCGCTCTCGCCACACGTCGCCCAGCTGCGTGGGGTACCCAGGAGCTTGGGCGTGCCGCTCGTGAAGGCGAACTTTTTGCCGGCCAGATACTCCTCCGGACAGTTCTCGCCGGTGTGCTTCACGAGCTCGGGCTTGTGGTCGTAGAGGTCGAGGTGCGGCGGCGAACCCGTGAGGTGGATCACGATCATCCGCTTGGCCTTGCCGGGCAGCGGCGGCATGCGGGCGGCGAGCGGATCGGCCGGCAGCGTGCTGCCGCTCCCTGCCGCCGTCGCCCCGCGGGCCGAGCCGCCGAGCAGGTCGGCGAGCGCGATCGCCCCGATCCCGCCCCCCATGCCGCCGAGCAGGTGCCGGCGGGTGGCGAGCAGCTTGTGTTCGAGGATGGGGTTCATGTCGGGCACTCCTACGGACACATGAAGGTCTCGTCGAGGTTCAGGATCACATTGGCGACGACCGTCCAGGCGGCGAGGTCGGCCAGCTTCTCAGGACTGTCGATGGCGAGATCAGCCGGCGGGTCGCCGAGCGGGTCGGTGGCCATCTGCTTCGCCGCCGCCGCGTCGCCGCGATAGTCGGCCGCGGCCTCGCCATGGAGCCTGACGAGCCGGTCGAGCTCGGGGCCGGTGGGAGTCCGGGCGAGCACGAGCCGGAAGCCCCTCGCGGCCCGGTCCGCTGCGGTGGAGCCCCCTTCTCGAACCATCCGCCTCGCGAGCGCCTGCGCCGCCTCGACGTAGACAGGGTCGTTGAGCGTCACGAGCGCCTGGAGCGGCGTGTTCGTGCGGGGCCGGCGGAGCGTACACACCTCGCGGTTCGGCGCGTCGAAGGTGGCCATCGAGGGATAGGGATTGCTCCGCCGCCAGGTCGTGTATAGAGCCCGCCGGTAGCGGTCCTCGCCGGTGCTCGTCTTCCAGTCGATGCCCCCGCCGAAGGCCGCCGAGAGCCCGAGGTTCGGCTGCGGCGGATTCACGCTCGGGCCCCCCTTCTTCCGCGAGAGCAGGCCGGCGGCGGCCAGCGCCTGGTCGCGGATCACCTCGGCCGGCAGCCGCACCCGCGGGCCGCAGGCCAGCAGCCGGTTCTCCGGATCGCGGGCCACGAGGTCGGGCGGGCAGGTGCTCGACTGCTGATAGGCCGCGGTCGAGACGATCAGCCGGGTGATGGCCTTCGTGTCCCAGTTTCGTTCGATCAGCTCGCAGGCCAGCCAGTCGAGCAGCTCCGGATGGCTCGGCAGCTCGCCCTGCGCCCCGAACTCCTCGCTCGTGGAGACGATCCCGATCCCGAACAGCCGCTCCCAGATCCGGTTGACCACCACCCGCGCCGTAAGCGGGTTGGCGGGATCGACGAGCCACTTCGCGAGCGCCAGCCGGTCGATCCGACCGTCGGCTGACGGCTGAGCCGGATTGAACACCGCCGGCACCGCCTCGGTGACCTCGGGCCCGAGGTCGTTCCAGTTGCCGCGATGCTGGAGCTTCGTCACCCGCTGCTTGTCGGCGGAGAGCTCCTGCATCACCGGCACGGTGGCCGGCTTGACCGCGGCCAACTCGGCTGTGAGTCGGTTGACAGCCTCGCGGGCGGAAGCCAGTTCGGGCGCCACCTGACGGCGGTAGTGATCGGCCAGTATTCCGGCCTCGGCGGCCGACCGCTCGGCTGGAGGCTTGAGGAGAGTCGTCGCCACCTCCGCCGGGAGGTTTTGCCACGCGGCCACGCGGCCGTCCGCAGTGGTGGAGCAGCGGACGACTGCCACCGTCTGCCCGTCGTGCTTCGACTGCTGCCGCAGCGTGACCACCAGCCGCGAGCCGGCAGGCACATCGATGGGATTCGCAGGCAGCAGCGTGAGGCTCGCCGGCGCTGCCGAACCGGGCGACCAGCCCTTCTCGCGGTCAGCCTTCACGGCCTTGGCATCCTTCGGATCCGGAGGCCTGCGGAGCACGGCGGCGGCATCGAACCCCGGCTGGGAGCGATCCGCGAAGGCGATCGCGAAGGGCAGCTCGCGTGCGCCGGTCGGCGACAGGGCCAGCGAGGGCGCAGGTGGCGCGTCGATCGACACCTGCCAGACAGGCTGCCGGGCGTCGTTGAGCAGGAGCACGCGGGCTCCGACGAGCCGGCTCCCCGTGCCGCCGTCGGTGCGGTTCCAGAGAACGATCCGCTCGAGCGGCGCCGCCTCGCCGAGATCCACCTCCCACCAGGGATCGTCCTGGATGGCAGTGTGCGTGACGGAGTTCTGCTTGAAATAGTCGCCGTCGGTGATCCCGTCGACGCCCCGGGCCGCGACACCCTCGTAGCCCGTCGACGACTGCGTGGCCGCCTTGCCCCGGGCTACGTTGTCGCCACCGCTGAAGGCCTCGACCTCGGCGAGCGAGAGATGCTTGCCCTTCCCCGGGAGCTCGACGCGAATGAACCGGCCGCAGGGCGCCGTCGCCACCTCGGGCTCCAGCCGCGCCGACACGCCCGAGAGGACGAACGAGCCGTTGCCGGCCCGACCAGAACCTCCCTGAGGAAGCGCCACATCGCCGGGGAAATCGAGCTTCACGGCAGCGAGCGGGCCGGCGGGGAGCGGCAGCGTGATACTGGCGACCGCCTGCTTACCCGTCGCGGCGAACCGCACCGTGCCGACCTCGTCGATCGTGGCGACCGTCGCCGGCGCGGCCGCAACGGCCGCCGCGACCGGCCGGGCGGGCCGCCACCCGAGGTCGCGGGGGAAATCCCGGTCCCACGCCTCGCGGCCGTCGGTGATCGCCGGCGTGTCGGTGGCGAGCGAGTGCTCGGCGGCGGCGAGTTCCGCCTGGAGCGCCTGCCGTCGCGACTCCTGCTCAGGCGTGTGGAAGCCGAGCACGGGCTCCTCCCCGGGCCGATCGGCGTCGGCGGTCTGATTGAAGACGGCGTAGATCCCAAAGTATTCACGCTGCGAGAGCGGGTCGTACTTGTGGTCGTGGCACTGGGCGCAGGCCATCGTCGTGCCCATCCAGGTGCTCAGCGTGGTGTTCACCCGGTCCACGACGGCCGCTACGCGAAACTCTTCGTCGATCGTGCCTCCCTCGGAGTTGGTGAGCGTGTTGCGATGGAAGGCCGTGGCGATCCGGTCGTCGTCGGTGGCGTCCGGCAGGAGGTCGCCGGCCAGTTGCCGGATTGTGAACTGGTCGAACGGCATGTTGGCGTCGCAGGCGCGGATCACCCAGTCACGCCAGCCCCAGATCGTCCGCGGCCGATCGTCGGCGTAGCCCGCGCTGTCGGCATAGCGGGCGAGATCGAGCCACTGCCGGGCCACGTGCTCGCCATGACCATCGTGGGCCAGGAGCCGGTCGATGAATCGCTCCACGGCCTCGGGTGAGGCATCGGCCACGAAGGCATCGACCTCCTCCGGCGTCGGCGGCAGCCCCGTGAGGTCGAGTGCCAATCGGCGGGCGAGCGTGGCCCGATCGGCGGCCGGCTGCGGCGCGAGCCCCTCGGACTGGAGCCGGGCGAGGATGAAGCGATCGATGTCGTTTCTGGGCCAGGCCGCATCCTTCACGGCCGGCACCGGTGGCCGCTTGGGGGGCACGTAGGCCCAGTGGGGCTCATACTCGGCGCCGCCGGCGATCCAGCGCGTGAGCAACTCGACTTCCCGGGCCGCGAGCCGCTCCCCGGCCTCGGGCGGCGGCATCACGACGTCGGGGTCGGTCGAGGTGATCCGCGCGATGAGTTCGCTCTCGGCCGGCTTCCCCGGCACGATCGCGGCATGCCCGCCGAGGTCGGCCGTCGCCCCTGCGAACGTGTCGAGCCGCAGGCCGTCGTCACCGCCGCCGTGGCGATCCTCGGCGTCGGGCCCGTGGCACCGCACGCAGCGGTTGGACAGGATCCCCTTGATGTCCCTGGTGAAGGAAATCGCCGGATCCGCGACCGCGACGGACCCGGAGAACACAAACGCCGCCGTCACCACGAGGGCAACGGACGTTCGGACGGCAGAGGCACGCACCATGTGGATCACTCCACAGCGAAACCCCGCATCGCCGCCGGCCGCGATCCCGCGGGCCGGCGCGGACCAGCCCCACGTGGGCAGGTCGATCCGCGGCTCTTCGCTGAAGGATAGCACGGACCTACGGCCGGGGCGAATGCCACTCACCAGCCGCAGGGGCTCGGGGGCGCCCATGCCATCTCGCCGGTCGCTCGCTACCGGCATCCTGCCGTCCGCTCGCTCGGAGGAAACCTCGCTGCGCAATCCTGCTCCGCTCGGTTTCCTACGCCGCTCGATTGGCACGGGCGACCCCTCGCAGTCCAGCGATGAGGGTCGCGATCCGTCGAATCATCGTGAATAAACACCGCCCGCCGGATCGCTCACGACCACGTCGGCCGCGAGTTGTAGACGGCCGTCGAAAAAACTCCGACCTACCGCGGCTTGAGTGTGGCCAGCCAGCTGACGAGGTCCACGAGTTCCTTCTCCGTCAGCACCGTCGCCAGGTCGGCCGGCATCAGCGAGATGGGCTGGCGGACGAGCTCCTCGACGTCGGCCGTCACCAGCGACACGTCCACGCCGTCGGCGCCGCGGATCACGACCGCCTCGTCGGTCTTCGAGACGAGCAGGCCCGAGAACGAGCGGCCGTCGTCCGTGATCGCCGTCCAGGTCTCGTAGTTGTGGCTGATCGCGGCCGAGGGGGCGAGGATCGACTCGTAGAGCGCGACGGGCGAGAGCTTGCCCCCGACGCCGGAGAGGTCGGGGCCCACGGCCTTGCCCTCGCCGTTGACCACGTGGCACTTGGCACAGGTGCCGGTGCCCGCAAACACCACCCGGCCGGCGCTGGCGTCGCCCTTGCGTTTCACGAGGTCGGCCACGGGCGGCAGGCTCGATCCGCCGCGGGCCTTCGGCAGGGGCAGCACATCAGCCGCAGAGTTGCGGACATCGCCCCAGGGGCAGCCGGAGATCGCGGCGGCAGCGGTCTGTACGAGCGGCCCGGAGAGTTCGCCTCCCTTCGCCATCGCCACCACCCGCTCCGCACCGTGCTTGCTCCGGGCGAGGCCGCGGACGGCGGCCGACCGGCGTTGCGGCGGCGCGGCGTTGTCGCGGATCGTGGCCTCGAGAATCGCCAGGGCCGGCTTGTCGCCCCGGATTCCGAGCACCTCGAGCAGCCGTGTGGCCGGCTCGTCGGCACCGGTGATTGTCGCCGTCACCGCGTCGGTGCCGCCGAGTTCGACCGCGGCGGCGGCGGCATTGGCGGCCAGGGCGTCGTCGGTGCCGATCGTGGCGGCGAGCGT
>CAMCPF010000002.1 GCA_945876515.1 Candidatus Kuenenia stuttgartensis | reverse complement strand
GGATGGCGAACACCTGGCAGGGCCGGTTCCCGGTTGAGAATACGGAGGCCGACGGCTTCACAGGCCTCGCCCCGGTCGGCCGTTATCCGGCCAACGGCTACGGGCTGTTCGACATGTCTGGCAATGTCTGGGAGTGGTGCAGCGATTGGTACCGCGCCGACACCTATGCCCGCGACGCGCGACGGGGCACGGTCGAGAATCCCCGCGGCCCGGCCGACAGCTTCGATCCTCAGGAACCGGGCCAGCCCAAGCGGGTCCAGCGGGGCGGCTCGTATCTCTGCTCCGACCAGTACTGCTCCCGCTACATCGTGGGCACGCGGGGCAAGGGCGAGATCACGAGCGGCACCAACCACCTCGGGTTCCGGTGCGTGAAGGCGCCGTAGGGGGGCGCCGCGCGCGGGAGCCTCACCAACGCGGATTCGGGGCCGGCGGCGATCCTCTCCGCTGAGCGGGGGCTCAGGGTTGCCCATGCCATCTCGCCGGACGTTCGCTCCGGGCATCCTGCCCTTCGCTCACTCGATGCTGGCCTCGCTTTCGCCATCCTGGCTTCGCTCGGCCATCAACGCCGCTCGATTGGCATGGGCAACCCCTCGCAGTCAACCATCAAGGCAGCCTCAGGTGAATTCGTCTGAAAGAACGTCGGACAACGTCAACTCGCTCTACCGCTTCTTCATCAGCTTCTTCAGGCCTGCCAAGGTGCGGGTGTTGGCGATGTCCTTGGCCTCGAGGCCCGCGCGGCGGGCCTGAAGGATGCCGCACCGCATCACGTCGAGGCCGCGCGTGGAATGGGCGTCGGTCGAGATCACGATCTTAACGCCCGCTGCCTTCGCCGCGGCCGCTTGGCGGTCGTCGAGGTCGAGCCGCCAGGGGTTGGCGTTGATCTCGAGAAAGGTTCCGGTCCGGGCCGCCGCCGCGATCACCGCCTCGAGGTCCACATCGTAGGCCGGACGACGGTTGAGCAGCCGGCCCGTGGGGTGGCCGATCACCGCGACGTGCGGGTTCTCGATCGCCTCGATGATCCGGGCGGTGATCCGCTCCCGGGGCTGGTTCTGTCCGTAGTGTAGGCTGGCCACCACCCAATCGGCCCCGGCGAGCACCTCGTCGGGCAGGTCGAGGCCCCCTTTCTCGAGGATGTCGACCTCGATTCCCTTGAGCACCACGATCGGCGGCGGGCCCTCGGCCGCCAGTGACTCGTTGAGCCGGTCAATCTCAGTCCACTGCGCGAGCAAACGGCGGCGGTCGAGCCCATGGGCCATCGTCACCCGCTGCCCGTGGTCGGTGATCGCCACGTAGGCGAGCCCTCGATCCACGGCGGCCCGCACCATGTCGGTGAGCGTGTCTTCGCCATCGGTGGCGGTGGTGTGCATGTGGAGATCGCCCCGGACGTCGGCCAGCGTCACGAGCCGAGGAAGCTGCCCGCCTTCGGCGAGCAGGATCTCGTCGCGGCCCTCACGGAGCTCCGGGGGGATCCAGGGCAGCCCGACGGCGGCGTAGAATTCCTCCTCGGTTCGGCCGGAAAGCCGGGCCGCGGGCAAGGCTTCCCCGGCGGCATCGAGGTGGGAGACGCCGTACTCGTTGATCGACAGTCCCCGGTCACGGGCCCGGCCACGGAGACGGACGTTGTGCTCCTTGGACCCGGTGAAGTATTGGAGGGCCGCACCGAACGACTCGGCGGGCACGACCCGCAGGTCGACCTGCACGCCCCGGGGGCCGCGGATGCTGGTCTTGGTGTCGCCGCGGAGCAGCACGTCGGCCGTCTCGGGCCAGGCCACCAGCCGGTCCATCACCGCGACGGGCTCGTCGCTGGTGACGAGCAGGTCGAGATCACCGACGGTCTCCCGGCCCCGGCGGAGGCTGCCTGCCGCCTCCACCTGCCGCGCTGCCGGACACCCGCGCAGCCACTCGAGCAACCGGGTCGCGATCTCGTCGGCCTCGCTCCAGAGCAGCCGGGCCCGGTCGGGGTCGGCCGCGAAGGCGAGGTTTTCGAGGATCGCCGCCTCGGTCTTGGCACCGAATCCCTTGATGCCCCGCACCCGACCTTCGCGGCAGGCGTCCTCGAGTGCCGCGAGGGACTCGATGGCCAGTGCATCCACGAGCGCCTTGGCCTTCTTCGGTCCGAGGCCCGGCACCCGCATCAAATCGAAGGCGACTGCCGGCACCTCTCGTTCGAGGTCCTCGAGCATTGGCAGGCGGCCGGTGTCGAGCAAGGTCTCGATCTTGCCGGCGAGATCGGCGCCGATGCCGTCCAGATCGGTCAGTCGCCGGGTGGCGTCGGCCCTGACGCTCGCCAGCGGTTCCACCAGGCTGTCGATGGTGCGGGCGGCAGTGCGGTAGGCCCGCACACGAAACACGTTGTCACCGCGGTATTCGAGCAGGTCCGCGACGTGCTCGAACGCGGCCGCGATATCGGCGTTGGTCAAGGCGGGCTCCTCGCGGGTCGGCCGGGGCCGGCACCCGGAGGACTCACGCTCAGCGCTGGGCTTGCCGCCACGCCGGCAGGGCGGCCGTCGGGTATTGGACCCGACCGGCATCGACGTCGGAAGGCCCCCACGAGGTCGTATGGCTGGTCGGCTCGAGGAGGCGGGGGAACGCCCCGGTCGCCGCACCGGGCCCCTCACCCGGGAGCACTGGCATGCCGGCGGGCGACTCGGTCTTGCCACCGTTGCCGACGGCTGCCGGATCCTGGCCGCCACGGGTCGCCTCGGCGTTCGTCCGGGCCGCGGCACCGACATCGGTCTGGCCGTTGCCGGTTCGCGGTAGCTCGGGGATCGGACGCAGTGACGGGGCCGGGCTCAGGGCCGGCGGCTGCGTCGGCTGCGGCTGCACGGGCTGCAACGGCTGGGCGGGGGCGTAGGTGCCTGCCTGGGGAGTGATCGTCTGGGCGGAGGAACCCTGGATCATCGGCACCTGGGGGGCGTAGGCGGGGGGCGCCACAGGCTGGTACTGGTAGGTGGGGGCACCCGTGGCGGGAGCCGGCGGCAGGGCGGGCGGGGCGACGCCCGGCAGTGGCTGCCGTGACACGTCGGGTCCGGCGGCGCCCCAGGCCTGCGGCGTGGTCTGAACGGCGCTGAACGGGCTGGCGGCCGGGGGCGCGGCCTGCATCGGGGGCATGGCGGGCATGCCGGCCATGGGCTGACCCGCGTAGCCGGGCTGCATCTGCACGTACTTCGTGGTCGTCACCGCCCGATACTGGGTGACCGGCACATTGACGGCCTGCTGCACGTACTGCGTGACCGGCTGCATGCACTCGACGGTGCAGCCGGTGCAGGGATCGACCTCACAGGACGGCTTGTAGCTCGTCACGGGTACGCACTTGTACTCCGTGCGATAGGTGGTTTCGGGAACGTAGCTCGTCTGCTGCACCGGCACCATGACCGGCTGCGGCGGGGCCGCCACGGGCATCACCACTGGGGCGGCCACCGGGGCCACCGGGGCCACGGCGTAGACCGGCGCCTTGCGGAAGCAGGAGGTGCAGCCGCTGAACATGCCACTCAGGCAGCACTGGGCCTCCACCGGTCGGATTCCGGCCAGACAACAGCCGGCGGCCATCAGCACGACAGCGGCCATTCGATGCATGTTCATCGCACGTTCCTCGCTTCACGGGACGCCGGAAATCCGACGGCACGCAACCCTAGGACGTTCCGTGGCCAGGCGGCGTCGAAAAAAGGCCACGCCGGATCATGAATTTCCAAGATCCCGGCCGGACGACCGGTACGGCCCCGACGATCGTCAGGACCGGCGGGTGCGCATCTCGTAGCGATCGTAGAGATCGCCGAGAGCGTCGCGGAGATTCCCGCCGTGGCGGGTGAACGCGTCGGCCAGATCGACCCCCGTGATCTGGCCATCGTGGGCCGGCAGACGGGCGACGATCGCGGTCAAGAGTGGCAGGGTCCCGGTGGTGCGCGCGGCCACCGGCATGCCGGTCGTACGGTGGCTCGTGACCACCATCCGCCAGCCGCGGAGGCGGGCGATGGCTGTGGCGAAAAACGACCAGGGCCAGCCCAGCCGCTCCCAGCCATCGACCAGGAGGGTGGAGTCGGCCTCGGCCCGCCTGCAGGCCGCCAGCAACCTGAGTGCGTCCCGCCTCCGCCGCAGCCGGACCATCTCCGCCGGCTGGTGCTCCATCGCCAGGCGCTCGGCCAGGGCGGCCAGCAGGGTTGACTTGCCGGTGCCGTGCGGGCCGACGATCGACACCAGTCGGTGCCGCTCGAGCGCGAGGAGTACGGCTCCGACGTCGAGGGGATCGCCGGTTCGGTCCAGCGGCGGCACGGCCCCCGGACGTGTATGCCGTGTGGCGAAGGGGTTGGAGCGCTGCCGGCCGCCCGGAGCGAGGTGGGCCATGATCAGGACCTGAAGGGAAACGCCGCCGCCGGCACGTGGCCGAGGTCGAAGACATGCTCTGATACGAAGTCACGGCCCGCATCGAAGAACAGCCGCACGCGGACGCACCAGCGGATCTTGACGATCACGCCCTCGTAGGAGAGCGGACTCGCCGGCAGGCGGCCACCGAAGCTGCCGGTCTCGGCGGTCGCGCGGTCGGTGAGCCGCTCGAAGAGGTGCACGCCGATGTCCTCCTCCCCCTTGCCCTCGGTGTACCAGACGATCGACCGCTCGACCGCCCTGGCGACTTGCCCGGGAGGAAGGTCCACCGCATACCGCACTTCGATCGACTCGAGGGGCCCGTAGCGGCGCTCGGGCGAGCAGAAGTGCACCGTCACGCTGGGGGATGGGCGGATCGGGTCGGGCAGATTCGTCATGCCGCCGGCTCTCCCACCGCCTGGGGAAACACGATCACAGGAAACGTCCGAGTGAAGGCCGGCCAGCGGTCGGGCCGGCCGCGGATCACGATCCTCCAGTGCACCGCGTTGTGCTCGGAGGCGAAGGAATGCATGGCGGTTGCCGGCAGGTGGATGGTCGCGCGGGCCTCGAACCGGGTGCCCGGCGCGAGCTGGAGGCCCTGCCACGCCGCGAGCGGGGATTTCCAGACCACCATCCGCTCGGTGCGGGTGTCGGTGCCTTGGCGGAACGTCGCCTGTTCCTCGAGTTCGAGCGACATCTCCAGGCTGCGGAAGGCCCCCGAGCCGCCCTGGGCGAGCAAGGCCTCGTAGGTGCCGCCGGGTCTGAGCGGATGGGCGGAAATCTCGAGCTGGGTCGTGCCCACGGCCGTCGCGAGCACGAGGCTGCGGGCGAAAGCCACCACGCCGGCGATGCCGACGACGATGAACGGAACGAGCACCGCCAGGAGCAGCCAGTCGATCCGGCCACCCAGCAGATCTAGGCCGGCGTTGATGGCGAGCAGTACGACGACCGCGTTCCAGAGCGCCGCAAACAGCCCGAGGCCGAGCAGGTTCCAACTCTCCGGGCTCTCGATAGGCAGCCGATACCGCAGGATGGTGCCGGGTGAGTTGACCAGATCCTCGCATGACGGCACGCCAGGGTGGCCGTGGCTTGACGCGGGGCCGTCCGCGAGCGGGTCTCGTGGCCGCCGGCCCGCCGCGGCCTGTCGCTCCTCGCTCCTGCCCCACCGGCCGAGTGAGCGCGACAGCCCGGCGCCGCCGAAGGCCAGCAGCGCGCCCGGCAGGAGGAGTGTCAGGGCCCACATCCACCAGTTGTAGCCTCGCGAAAGCACCACGTACGCCGGCCGCGTGGGGTCATACCAACAACTGATCTCGTCACCGAGCCGCGTCCGGTCGAGCCGCTCGAGGGCCCGTGCGCGAGCGGCCTCCCGTGGCCCGTCGAAGGCCCAGGCCTCGACGATCTCGGCACCGGCCTCATAACGCAGCCGGATGCTCGCCTGCCAGAGCGGCTCCGCCGCGGCCGCGGAATCAAGCACGTGCCGGGCCAGGCCCCGGCCGACCACCCTGCCGCGGCTCTCGAGAAAGTCGTGATTGATCCGCCACTCCGGGACGGCGATGCCGGTGATCAGCAGGCCGCCGAAGGCGACACCGGCCACCACGAGCGCCGCATGAAACAGCGCCTCGCCGACGGAACCCCAGACCTCCGAACCGGTCCGGCGGTGCCCTCGCTTCTTGGAGAAAAACCGCGGCAGCCTCACTCGCTCGCTCCTGACCGCCCGCCCGTGTGACGGGTCGTGCAGGCCTACGGGGCGGTCGAGACGGGCCGGCGGGCCGCGCCGTCACCCGGCGTCGCCGAGCGGAAGAACCCGATCTTCTCGAGCGCCTTGTAGACCTCTTCGAGGGTCTTCTCGCCAAAATTGGAAATCGAAAGCAGGTCGGCCCGCGTGCAGTTGAGGAGGTCGTGAACCGTGAATATGCCCCGCTCCTCCAGGCAGTTCGTGGTCCGGACGGAGAGGCCGATTTCGGCCGTGCTCATTTCGAGTTTCTCCGCCATCTCGTCTGACTGCATCAGGTCCTTGTAAGGAATCCGAGGCATGGGGTCCCTCCCGTGCGACTGGTCGTAGGAATGATGTGAACAACGCCCGCTCTCCCCGGCGTCCATCGACCGGTCTGAGAGCGTGAGCTTGAATATAATCCAAATCCTGCAAGGCCGACTACGCATGCGGGCACATGACGTGGCGGTGGTGCGTGGAGCGAAGGCTTGTCCAGCCCGGCTGTTTTCCCGGAAAAACCTCGTGTCGTCACCGCTTCTCGACCGGCTCAACGAGGCGCAGCGTGCCGCTGCCGCTCACGTCGAGGGGCCGCTTCTGGTGCTGGCAGGGCCTGGCAGCGGCAAGACACGGGTCGTCACCCATCGCGTGGCCAACCTGATCGCGGTCGGCGTGCCGGCGGCGTCGATCGTGGCGCTCACCTTCACCAACAAGGCGGCCGACGAGATGCGCCGGCGGGTGAGCGACCTGGTCGGGCCGCAGCCGGTGGAGATGGGCACCTTCCATCGGTTCGCCGCCCGGCAGTTGCGGCGGCATGCCCGGCAGGTGGGGCTGACGAGCGATTACTCCATCTTCGATCCGGACGACGCTACGGCGGTGCTGAAGCGGGCCGCCAAGAAGCTGGGCCTGGCGCTCTCGCATACGCCGATCGATCGGATCGCCGGCGTGATCTCCAGGGCCAAGAACGATCTGCTCACACCGGAGTCGTTCGAGCCCCGCTGGGGCAGGCCGGTCGAGGACGTGGCCCGCACGCTCTGGCCGGTCTACCAGGAGTTGCTGCTGGCTGCCAATGCCGTCGACTTCGACGACCTGCTCGTGCATCTGGCCCGGATGCTGGTGGACGACCCCGAACTGCGGGCCACCCTCGACGCCCGGCACAAGTTCATCCTGGTCGATGAGTACCAAGACACCAACGCCGTCCAATACGCCATCATCCGCGGGCTCTCCATCGACCATCCGAACATCGCGGTGACGGGCGACCCCGACCAGGCGATCTACGGCTGGCGTGGCGCCAGCATCCGCAACATTCTGGAGTTCGAGCGGGATTATCCTGCGGCCCGGGTCGTCACGCTCGAGCACAACTACCGCAGCAGTTCCAACATCCTGGGCACGGCTGACCGGCTGATCGCCCACAACTCGCGGCGTAAGCCGAAGCGGCTGGTGACATCCGCCGAGCCGGGTGAGCGGGTGCGGATCGTACTCGACGCCTCTGGGCAGGATGAGGCGGAACGCATCGCGGGGGAGATCGCGGCGGCGGTCCGGGCGGGGCGACGGACGCCGCGAGACTTCGCGATCCTGTTCCGCACCGCGGCCTTGTCGCGGTCGCTCGAGATCGCGCTGCGGACCGCCGCCGTGCCCTATCAGCTCGTGCGGGGCCTGGAGTTCTTCAAACGCCGCGAGATCCGCGACGTGGTGGCCTGGTTGCGGCTGCTGCGGAATCCCCGCGACGACGAGGCCTTCCTGCGGGTGGTCAACGTGCCGGCGCGGGGCATCGGCCGGCAGTCGCTCGAGCGGCTCGCCGCCTGGGCGGAGGATCACGGCGTCAGCCGGCTGGCGGCGGCCGCCACGGCCGACCGAATCCCGGGCATGCCGAAGAAGGCGGCCCGTGAACTGCCGGCTTTCGCCCGGCTGCACGCGGAGCTCGGTGAAACGGCCGGCCGGGAGCCGAGTGTGGCGGCCCTGCTCGACAGCGTGCTCGAACGAACGGGCTACCGCCGCCAACTCCAGGACGAATCGGAGGACGACGAGGATGGCCTCGAACGGCTGGCCAACGTCGAGGAGCTGGTGACGGCGGCCCGGCAGTACGACGATTCGTTCACCGCCGATCCCGCGGCCGCCGGCGGTGAGGTGGACGCGCTGGGCGGGTTCTTGGAGACGACGGCGCTCGTGGCCGATGCCGATGCCTGGGACGCCGGTGCCGAGCGGGTCGCCCTGATGACGTTTCACGCCGCCAAGGGGCTGGAGTTCCCGGTCGTCTACCTGGTCGCGATGGAGGATGGCATCCTGCCGCACGAGCGGAGCCTCGACCAGCCGGAGCAACTCGAGGAGGAGCGCCGGCTGGTGTTCGTCGGGATCACCCGGGCCCGCCAGGAACTGCATGCCAGCTGCGCGCGGATGCGCGACTACCGCGGCACCCGGCGAATCTCGGCGCCGAGCGTGTTTCTCGCCGAGATGACCGGCAGCGAGACCGTGGTCATGGGAGACGAGGCGCCGGCTGCCGGAGGCCGCCCCGTTTTTGATCCGTTCGCCGACGCCGCCAGGGCGGCGGCCGACGAGTTCGCCGACTGTCTGCACGAGGATGGACCCCCCAACGCTCCGCGGCTCAAGGTCTTCCGGCCTGATGGGCTGACGCTCGAGACCGAGGAGTCGCAGGCGGAAGACGGCGAGGCTGGCCAGGCGCGCGGCTCCGGGCGGAAGCGCCGCGACCGGCCGCTCGACCCGGCCACGGATCTGGCGAGTTGGGCCATGACGCAGGCCGGCGCCCCGCAGGTGGAGGCCCACTTCGAGCCGGGCCAGAGGGTGCGGCACGCCGAATACGGCGATGGCGTGCTCGTGAAGATCAGCGGCGTGGGCATCAGGTCGGTGGGCACCGTCAGCTTCGACGGCCCGGCGGGCACCCGGAAGTTTCTCCTCGGCCATGGCGGCATCCTGCCCGTGCACGAGGATTGACGGCGAGGGGTTCCCCGTGCCGATCGAGCGGACGGCAGGATGCCGGTAGCGAGCGTCCGGCGACATGGCATGGGGAACCCCAAGCCCGCACCGCCCGGCTCAGCCGCCGTGGGCGCGCCACCAGGCCACGGTGGCCTCGAGCCCGGCGTCGAAATCCTGGCGCGGCTCCCAGTCGAGCAGGTCGCGGGCCCGCGCGATGTCGAGCGCCCGCCGGGGCTGGCCGTCGGGCTTGGTCGTGTCCCAGGTGATCCGGCCAGCGTAGCTGCAGGCCGCAGCAATTCTGGTCACCAGGTCGCGGATCGCGATCTCGCGGCCACCCCCGAGATTGATGGGCAGCGGCTCGTCCATCACCTCGGCCGCCCGCACCACACCTTCCGCCGCGTCTTCGACGTGGAGAAACTCCCGCGTGGCCGCGCCCGTGCCCCAGCAGACCACCTCCGCGGCGGCGGCCCGACGGGCCTCCTCACACTTGCGGATCAGGGCCGGGATCACGTGGCTCGAGGCCGGGTCGAAGTTGTCGCCCGGGCCGTACAGATTGACCGGCACGATCACCGCCGAGCGGAGCCCGTACTCCCGGCGGTAGCCGTCGAGCATCACGAAGATCGCCTTCTTGGCCACGCCGTAGGGGGCGTTGGTCTCCTCGGGGTAGCCGTTCCAGATGTCCTGCTCGCGGAACGGGATCGGGGCGTGCTTCGGGTAGGCGCAGACGGTGCCGGTGTGGACGAACTTCTCCAGGCCGCGGCGACGTGCCTGCTCGACCAGATGCAGGCCCATCGCCATGTTGGCGTAGAAGAACCGGCCGGGGTGGGCCATGTTGGCGCCGATACCGCCCACCTCGGCCGCCAGATGGATGACGACGTCGGGGCGGGCCGCGTCGTAGAGCCGCTCGACATCGCGCTCGATGGTGAGGTCGAAGTCGCGACGTCGTGGGACGAAGATTCGATCGGAAGGCACACCCCGCTCGGCGAGCCTCCGGCAGACCGAGCGTCCGAGAAATCCCGCGCCGCCGGTGACCACGATCCGCTTGCTCGACAGGTCGATCATGGCGACTGCGTGGGGCTCCGGGATCGGTCGGTGCGGCTCAGCGGTGCGGCAGGCCGGCATCGTGGCCGGCAGCGCGGAGCACCTGCTCGCGATGGGCGAGTTCCATGTCGGCATCGACCATCAGCGCCACCAGTTCGTCGAAGGTGACCCGCGGCCGCCAGCCCAGCCGGGTACGGGCCTTCTCCGAAGAGCCGAGGAGCAGGTCGACCTCGGCCGGACGGAAGTAGCGGGGATCGATCTCGACGAACTCCCGATAGTCGAGTTCCAGGCGTCCGAACGCCTTCTCGCAGAACTCCCGCACCGAGAAGGTCTCGTCGGTGGAGACGACGTAGTCGTCGGGCTCCTCCTGCTGGAGCATCAGCCACATGGCCTCGACGTAGTCGCCCGCGAAGCCCCAGTCGCGGCGGGCGTCGAGGTTGCCCAGGTAGAGCTTCTGTTGCAGCCCGAGCTTGATCCGGGTGGCGGCCCGGGTGATCTTCCGCGTCACGAACGTCTCACCCCGCCGCGGGCTCTCGTGGTTGAAGAGGATTCCGCAGGAAGCGTGCAGCCCGTAACTCTCCCGGTAGTTGACGGTGATCCAGTGGGCGTAGAGCTTGGCCACGCCGTAGGGGCTGCGGGGGTGAAACGGGGTCGTCTCCCGCTGCGGGGTCTCCACGACCTTGCCGTACATCTCCGACGACGAGGCTTGGTAGAAGCGGATCTGGTAGCCGACTGCGTCCTGGAAGTCGCGGATCGCCTCCAGGAGTCGTAACACCCCGACGGCGGTCACGTCGGCCGTGTAGGTGGGCTGGTCGAAGCTGACGCGGACGTGGCTCTGGGCGGCGAGATTGTAGACCTCGGTGGGCCGGATCTCACGAATCAGCCGGGCCAGGCCGTTGCCGTCGGCCATGTCGCCGTGATGGAGCACGAGCGGCCGCTCGACCTCGTGGATGTCGCGGTAGAGATGCTCGATCCGCTGGGTGCCGAAGGTGCTCGAACGCCGCACCAGCCCGTGCACCTCGTAGCCCTTGTCGAGGAGCAGTTCGGCGAGGTAGGAGCCATCCTGACCGGTGATGCCGGTGACGAGCGCACGCTTCGCGAGCCGGGACATGGGGGTTTTCCTGCGGCTGTTCGATCAGTCCGCGGCGGCCGCGTCGGTCGCAGCGGGCTGCGGGCTCCCGCCCGGCTCGGCCGGCGGCGGAGAGGCAGCAGCAGGATCATCGCTTCTGGCCAGCGCCGCGTCGAGGGCGGGGGCCAACTGCGAGATGAAGCCCTCGCACTCGACCATCGATTGCGACGTGCCGATCCGCGTCTGGTCGGCGATCGCATACAGCTTGTAGACCGAAGGCTCGCCGCTCAGGGTGATGCGCGGCAGTTGGGGCGCGATCCAATCGAGCTGGCCTCCAGCGGCGTCGCTCGCCACCCCGTAGCTCCAGAAGATCCGTAGTGTCTGGCCGGCCTTGGCGAAGGTGCCGGTCAGCGCCTCGGCCTCACGGCCTTCTCCATATTTGACTTTGACGCGGTGCTCGCTCTCACCGATCGTGAAGCCGGCACCGGGGTAGCAGCGGTCGGGGGTGTGGGCCGACGCGTCATAGGGCAGGGCGCAGACGACGAAGGCGGAGACCCGGGCCTTGGTCCGATTGTTGCGATACAGCCGCGAGATGTGGCCCACGGCGCCGGCCGCCTCGAGTTCCTTGGGATCGCTTGCGAGTTCCCGCTCGGCCTCCCATTCGCCAAACGTGGTCGGAAACCGCTCCTCGAGCAGGCGGGCGGCCGCGATCACCTCGTCGCGTGAGATCGGGGCCCAGCGCTCCGTCCACCGGCCCTGCACGACCGTGGCCACCGCGACCAGGGCCACGGCGGCCGCCACGATCGCCAGCTGCACTCCCGAACTCTTCACACCGTCACCCTCCACTTCAGACGAGCCCACCAGGCGGCATACCGCCCCGCGGGGGCCGGCTCAGGCCGTCAGCGGCGAGGCATACTCCCGCCGCGCCGCCGTGTCATCGACCCCATTGACCACCGCCCCGAGCACCTTCACGCCGACCGACCGCAGCTTCTCGACGGCTGCCATCACCTGCGGCACCCGGCTGACGTCCCGCATGGTGGCGACGATCGCCACGTCGCTGGCCTGACCGAGCAGCAGCACGTCGGCGAAGGAGAGCACAGGGCCGGCGTCGATCACGATATGGTCGAATGACTGGCGGAATCCGGCGAGCACCTGGGCGGTGACGCTGCGAGAGAGGGCCGTGATCGCCGCGTAGTCGCAGGCGCCGCCGGTGACGGCGAACAGTCCCTCGACGCCCGTGGGCTGCACTGCTTCGTCGTTGGAGATCTCGCCCCGCAGCAACTCCGGCAGGCCGGACCGCAGGTCGAGGCCGAGGGCGAGGTGGACGTTCGGGTGCCGGAGGTCGCCGTCGAGGAGAAGCGTCCGCTTGCCGGTTCGCGCGAGGCTGGCGGCCAGCTGGGAGGCGAAGGTCGTCTTTCCCTCGTGCTCGACGGCGCTGGTGACCAGGATCACCTTGGGTGCCTCGCGGCCCGTCTGCGAGATCACCGCCCGCACGCCATCGACCCGTTCGGCAACGTGGCCGGGATTGGTCCGGCGGGTGATCCGCGGAACCGTGCCGATCACCCGCAGGCCGAGCCGCTGGGGCACCTCGTCGGCCGTGCTGAGCCGGTCGCGGAGGTACTCGAGAGCCACGACCGATCCGCCGCCGAGCACGAGCCCCGCGGCCGTCGCCAGCACCGTCAGCATCGTCCGGAACAGTTCGTCGCTGCCTTCCGGCACACTCGCCTCCTCGATCAGTTCGACGCGGTTGGGCATCGCGATGTCGATCTCGGTGGCGTTGAGCCGCATGCCCATCTCGTCGGTGACCTTGGTGAGCTGCTCGATCTCCTGGCGCCGGGCCATCAGGTCGGCGTTGGCCTGGCCGAGCTGCTTGACCTCGTCGGCCACCTCGTCGAAGTCCTTGGTCGCCTCCTCCAGCTGGCGGGCCATGATCTCCCGCCGCATCCGCAGCACGACCGGGCTCTCGGCGGCCGCACCGGTCCGCCGGCCGGCGGCCTCCATCGACAGCTGGGTGATGAGCTGGGGCTTCAGATCCTCGCGCCGCTGCTCCATCCGCGCGAGAAGACCGTCTCGCATGTCCTGCAGCTTCTTGACGGCCGGGTCGTTGGGCCCGCGGGCGCTCCGCTGCGACTGATAGAGCATCGCCTCTTCGATACCGGCCAGCCGGTCGCGCAGCTCGACGAACTGCGGGTCGCGGAGGACCATCGCATCGACCATCTCCTCGGGCACCGACTGCTCGAGCGTGATCTCACCGCGGGCCTTGGCGTCCATCACGGCCAGTTCGGCATCGACCATGGCGATGTCCCGCTGGAGCTGGGTCTGCTGAGCCCGGAGCGTGCCGAGGTGGTCGAGCAGGAGTGCCCGTTGGGTGGCCACCTCCGCGCTGTCCGTCGTGCCGAGCGTCTTGGCCAGGTTGTGGTAGGTGTCGAGGCGGCTGCGGATGTCCGCCATGTTCTCCTTGTACTTCTTTTCGAGCGTGTCCCGGCGGGCGAGTCGCTCGGCCTTCTCCTTGTTGACAACGTCGTTGAGGTAGGCGGTCGTCACCGCGTTGACGATCGTGGTGATCTCCCGGGGATCCTCTCCGCGGAGCCGCACCTGCAGCACCTCGGACTCCATCGGCGCGGAGACCTGCACGTTGCGCATCAGCCAGCCGACCTTGTCCTCCTCCCCCTTCAAGGTCTGGAGGGAGTTGACGCCGGAGCGGCGCAGGGCCGCCATCAGGACGAGCGGGCTCTTGATGAGCTGCACCTGCGTCTTGCGGTAGGCCTCGTACTCGGCGCTGTCGCGGCCGACGCCCGCCCCGAACATGCCCGACTTGTCGCGTACACGCAGCCAGGCGACGGCCTCGAAGCCACGCGGCAGGAAGAGGAAGGTCAGCAGGCCCGCCAGCGTGGCGAGCGTGAGCGCCACGACGGTCGCGGGAATCCACCGCCGGCGGAAGGCGTGCCAGGCCCGGCGGTAGTCCAAGCCACCCGCCAGCGGGTCGCCCAGCGCCGCCGGCGGTCCGGGCAGGTGCGAGGTCGTGGAGGGAACGAGCAGTTCATTGTCGCGGATCGGCGCGAGCATCCCCGCGCGCGGGTCGGCTCCAACGGTGGCAGCCGCCCCCGAGCCGTCCGTCGTTGCGTGGTGCGTATCGCTCATCGTGCCGGCGTTCGTCCGCCTGTCCTCGAATCCTTCAACTCTACCTCATTGTACCGCCGGAGCCGGGCTGCCCGCCGGAGCCGTTTGCCCCAGGAATCAGCGGGAAAGAGCCAGGTCGGGGGCCGGCCGGCACCGCCGCCGGCCGGGTCGGGGCGCCGACGGTCACCTGCGCGGGCGCGTAGTCGTCGGTCACGATCACATAGGAGAGGAGTTTCATCTCGAGGAGGATGAAGCCCACGGCCGCGCCCATCATCAGGAGTGCCGCGGGCGTGCTGTCGTGGAAGCCTTCGGCCATCTCGGGTGAGACCGCGTAGAGCATGCCGGCGGCCGTGATCCGCAGGGTGTTGGCCAGGATCGCCATCGGGATCGCACTGACGGCGATCACCAGGTTTTCCCACCACTGCAGTCCGGCCACCGCGATGACCACCGCGGCCAGCCAGACGAAGATCGTCAGCATCTTCAGCCCCGCGCAGGCGTCCACCACGTTCATGACGTGGTCCTCACCGAGCTGGATCAGATTGCCGCTTTGCAGGGCGTCGAAACCCAGCGTCTGCAGCAGGAAGGTGGCCACGGTCGTGTTGAAGTTTTGCAACGGGCCGGTGAGATACCGCTGGTGCCCTTCCGGGAGCGGATACATGAAGATCAAGAGGGCGATCGGGATCCACGCCCAGCGGAACACGCTCCAGCCGCCTGCCATCAGGAAAGTGCCCGCCAGCGCCGGCACAAACGTGTACATGTCGAATGTCTTGACGCGGAAGTAGGCGAACCCGAGCCGGATAACGAGGCTCGCCGCCAGGAGTCCGAGCCCGGCGAGGCGTGCCGACCCGGAGACGGCCCCGACCGGCTGCCGCCACCAAAACAAGAGCATCACGCTCAGGAGGGGCACGATCCAGCCATGCTGGTATTGCGGATCGGCCCAGATCGAGGGCAGGAGCGCGAGCGAGGGCAAATAGCTGTAGAGGAGGGCCGCGGTGAGCGCCGCGATGCCGGCCCACGGCAGCCATTCGTCCGGTGAAGCGAGGTCGTGAACCCAGGCCGCCGCTCGCCGCCGGGCGCCTGCGACCAGCCCCTCGTCAGGGGCAGCCGGGACGGCGTCCCGAATCCTCCGGGGCGATTCGGCTTGATGGGTGGCGGGCTGTCCAGGACCGACCGGCATGATCGGCGAAGAAGACGACATGGCTGATTCCCGTACAACGCCAGAACCCCAGTTATCTTAACGAGCCTTTCTCTCGTTTCCATGAGAATAACGCGAGCACCTTTCCGGCAGCGGCGAACGGGAGTCCGTGGCCCGGAATGGTCACGGGCCGAAGATTGCCTGGAAGGTCGTACCCGCGACCTTCTGCAGCGGGCCCTGGAACGCGATCCCCAACGTGCCCAGCGCTGCTAGCACCAACCCGGCGGCGGCTCTGGGGACGACGCGGGCCGCCTTGGCCGCCCGCATGGCCGCGGTCGTTGCCACGGCAACGACCGCCACAAGCTGCCAACCGAGGACACTTCCCAGGAGTGGCAGGCCGCATCGGATCCCGGCGGTCGCTCCACCCCGACCGAGCGCCCAGCCGGCGAGCGCACCCGTCGCCGACGCGATCACGACCTGCCCGCGAGGCCATTCCGGCGGCCAGTCGGCACCATCCGGGAGTACGCCGCCCGGACCACTTGCGGGCATCAAGGCGACGACGGTCAGCACGATGGCGATCGGAAGCGCGGCCGGCGGCCGAGCCGGTTGCGTTCCGTCCAGGTCGAGCAGGCTCCAGGTCACGACCGTGAGCACCACCGCCGTGTGCAGTCCACAGGTAAGCAGGAGCGACCAGTCGCCCCGCAGCAGGCGGTCGATGCCGGACGCAAACGCCTCGCTCGACCGGGGCAGCCATCGTCCGCCGCCCACCAGCTCGGCCCAGACGACGGCCATCACGAGTAGGCCGCAGCCGGCCTCGACCAGCGGGTAGCGGGCGGCGATCGGCTCACCGCAGTCGCGGCACCGTCCCCGCAGCCACAGCCAGCCAATGACGGGCACGTTGTCTCGGGCGCGGATGGCCGCTCCGCAGCGGGGGCAGCGGGAGCGATGGCGAGCGAGCGACTCGCCCCGCGGCAGCCGATGGGCGACCACGTTCAGGAAACTGCCGAGCATCGCGCCCCAGGCGAAGCCAAACAGGGTCGTCGCCGTCTCGGCCCACGGCCAGCCGGCAATCCGATCGAGGAGGAGGGGGCTGGGCATGTCGTCTGGGAGCGATGCGACGGTTTCGGGTAGGGTACCCGCCCTCCGGATGCGCCGCCCGACGCCGCCCGTGTTTTCCATGCCCGACGTCACCCCCTCATCCCCGCCCCCGCGCCGGTGGTCCGGCTGGCTCAGTCTGCTGCTGCGCGTCGCGGTCACCGTGGGGCTGATGGCGTGGGCCATCGTCGGGATCGGCAAGGGCAAGCCGGCGGAGGGTGAGCAGACGGAGGACAAGTGGCGCCTGTTCCTCGACCTGCTGGCCGAAGCCGAGTGGTCGTGGTGGCTGGCCGCGCTCGCGGTCACGCTGGTCGGCCAGGTCGTGGCCGGCATGCGCTGGGCCGCGCTGGCGCGGCCGCTCGGATTCGACTTCCCCAACCGGTTTTTCGTCCGCCGGTTCTTCGAAGGCATGTTCTTCAGTCTCTGCCTCCCTTCCAGCATCGGCGGCGACGTGGTCAAGGCCGTGCGGATCGGCTCATCGACACGGCTCCGGCTGCTGGCCGGGTGCTCGGTGCTCGCCGACCGACTCACCGGCCTGTCGGCATTGGCCGTGCTCGTTGGCACCGCGGTGATCGCGCGGAACAACTCGCTGGGTACGCCGGCCACGGCCGCCGTCTTCGCCGGCCTGCTGGCAGCCGTGCTGGCGGGATTCGGGCTCGCCCTGGCGATGCTCGACCGCGTTCATGCGGCGCTGCCAGCGGGCTCGGCGCGCGACTTCGTCGCTCGGCTGCTGCCGTACCGGCAGCGGCCGAGCCTCGTCCTCCTCGCGGTCGGCTGGAGCTTCGTCGTGCAGCTGGCTGGCGTCGCGGCCGTGGTGCTCGTCGCCCGTGCGCTCGGGGTCGTGCAGCCGGCACTCGTCTGGCTGTCGGTCGTTCCACTCGTGGCGCTGGCGATGGTGCTGCCGATCAGCCTCGGTGGCTTCGGGGTGCGAGAGAACACGATCGAGTATCTGCTGCGAGGCTACGGCGTTTCCCCGGAGGCCGGCGTCGCGATCGGCCTCTTGTGGGGCATGTGCACGTTGCTCGCCGGCCTGGTCGGGGGCGTCTTGTTCCTGCTCGAGCGTCAGCCGGAGGTGGCCGTCGAACCGGCCGAACCGGCCGGATCAGCGGCCCGCTGAGACCCGCCGGCCAAGCCTTCCGTCCCGCGACGGCGGGCGTCGTGGAGCAGGATGCCCGCGACGCTCTTGGCGTCGAAGATCCGCCCGTCGAGACACATCGCCACCGCCTCCTGCCAGGGCACGACCCGGGGCTGGATCAACTCGCCCGGCTCGAGCGCCTGCTCGCCGGCGACGAGGTCGTGGGCCACGAACAGGTGCATGCGCTCGCGGAGGATGCCGGGCGACATCCAAAAGGCTCCGGCTGGCTCGATGCGGCCCGCCCGGTAGCCCGTCTCCTCCGCCAGTTCGCGGGCCGCGGTCGCCAGCGGTGGCTCGTCGCGGTCGAGCGTGCCGGCCGGCAGTTCGAGCAGCGTCTCGCCCACGGCCACGCGGACCACCTCCACCAGGCAGACGGCGTCGGCCGACACCATCGGCACCACCACCACGCTGCCGGGATGGATCACAACCTCGCGCTCCCGCACGCTGCCGTCGGCGCAGGGCTGCGGCACCCGTTCGACACGAAACCGGCGGGCCGTAAACAGCACCCGCTCGTCGGCTTGGCTCGTCATGAATCAACGGCCTCCTTCGTCAGGCCCGCCCTTCAGGGCCGGCGCTCCCCGCGCCACGGCGTTTGCCACCCGCAGCTCACCCGCCGCCAGCGCCTTGACTTGCACGAGTCCCAGCCCCACCGGCCCACCGGTGAGCGGCGAGCGGGCGGCGGACGTGAGCAGGCCCACTTCTGCCCCGTCGAGCGTGACGGTCGCGGGCACGGCCGGTGGCTCGGGGGCGTCGATTGCCAGCAGCACGAGCCGCCGATTGACGTGACCGAGGGCGTCGAGCCGGGCCACCGTCTCCTGCCCGAGATAGCAGCCCTTGGTGAATGAGATAGCGCGGGCGTCGCGGCCGAGCTCTTGCGGGAGCGTTTTGGAAGGAATGTCGGCCGCCGCCGGGTAGCGGTCCTCCAGCCGCAGCGACTCGAGCTCCGCGTCATCGGCGCGGGGCAGGGCGTCAGCCAGCAGCCTCGTGACGGCGGCGGTGGCGGTCGCATCCGTCAGGATCCAGTAGCCAGCGGCTCCCTGGCCTGCCACCCGAACGATTCGTGCAGCGACACCGCCAAGCTCGACGGCCCGGTGCGCCAGCGTGTCGCCGGGCGGCTCGGAGCCGCTGAGTCGCGCGACGGCGGCGGCGGCTTGCGGGCCGGCGACGAGGAACGCGGTCGTGTCCGCCGAGGCGTCACGCAACTCGACCGCCTCGCGGATGTGGTAGTGCTCGAGGTGATCGCGGAGCGTCACGGCCAGGCCTGGGGGCGTGACCACCAGCAGCCCGGTCTCTGTCCTGAGGATCGTCGCGAGGGCGAGCACCTGCCCGCGGGCGTCGGTGAAGAAGGCCTCGCTGCCGCCACCGCAGGCGAGGGCCGAGACGGCCGCCGTGGTGAAGTTGTCCACGAACCGTACCGCGTCGCCGCCCGAGGCCACGAGGAGGCCGAACGGCCGCGGCGCCCAAGCCGCCGCCGTCTGGGCGGGCGCGGCTCCGGCAGCGGTGATTTCATGTGACTCTGACACCAGCATCCTCCGGGAACGGCGGCAGATTACCCCCGGTGGGTCCTGGCCCGTGAAAAATTTCCCCAGGGCGCGAACGAACCGCAGCCGGGCGACGTATCTCTCCCTGCCGCGACAAAGAGTCGGATGCGGAAAACCGGGCCGGACAGCCCGGATCTCCGTGCCGACTTGCCGCGGCTCGTAGGCTTGCTCGTGCGGGCGATCTGGCAAGGCGTCTCCCGCACGGCAGGCCGGTACGCGAGTCCATCACCGTCTTCGGTTCGCGTGTTCCCCACCCGTTCGGCGCCGCTTCCCGTGCGCGCCGAGCGATGGGGGGTCGCGGGTCGGCGGCGGCCCAGGCAAGGAGGAGACGCACCATGGCGACCGTCGATTGCAATCATGACTGCCGAGACGACTTCGAAGACTTCGACGACGTGAACGACTCGTTCGCAGACCCCCTCGCCCTTGCCGACAGCGAGCACTCCGATGCCGCCCGAGCGGCCGCCGAGGCGGGTGAGGCGGGTGAGGCGGTGCCGGTCCGCTCCGGTGACCTGCACCGGATCGCGGAGGTCCGCCGCCAGCAGGGGGTCACGCTTCGCAACGTGGCGCGGCGGTTGGGGATTTCTTTGGCCGTCGTGCGGCGGCAGGAGCAGCCCGACTGCGACCTGCGGTTGTCCGACCTGCTCCGCTGGCAGGAGGTGCTCGAGGTGCCCGTGGCCGAACTGCTCGTCGAGGCCGAGGGGCAGTTGTCGGGGCCGGTGCTCGCACGGTCACGGATGGTGAAGCTGATGAAGACGGCCGCGGCGATCCGTGATCGGGCCCAGGATCCGACCGTGGCACGGATGGTGACCATGCTGGTCGAGCAGATTCTCGAGATCATGCCCGAGCTCGCCGATGTGACGCCGTGGCACTCCGTCGGTCAGCGGCGCACCCGCGAGGAGCTGGGCCGCACGGCCCGGATGGTGGTTTCGGAAGAGGTGTTCCGCCGACCCTTCAGCGGGTCGTAGCCGCGGTGAACTTGCCCGGGCCATTCTGCTCGTTCGCCCCGGTATTTCCGCTTGTTTACCCACGGCATTCGCCTTGTTCGGCAGCGGCCCGCCGTCTACCATTCGGCGGCCGCGGGATGGAACGGCGTGTGCCGGAAACTCCGTGGGTATCGGAGACAGCGCGTGTTCTCGTTCGTCGGCGTCCTGGCCATTACGCTGGTTCTGTTCCTGGTGGTCGCGGTTTCGGCCCGGCTGCTCCTGGGCCGCTAGCGACTCCGAGCACGACGAGGGCGAGGAAGCCGCCGAGGACGCCGCCCAGCACCAGCCAGGCGGCGACGGCGAGCCAGAAGTAATCCCGCAGCCACACCAGCTCGGGTGGCTCCGCACTCTTCGGGACCTTGCGCTGGACCGGGCCGGACCGGTCGGTTTGGGTCCGCATCGCGTCGCGAAACTCGGTCCAGTTGGCCTGCACGGCGGGATTGGAGAGTTCCGCGAGCCGCGTGGTCCGCCACCGGGCCAGGAACACGGGTGGAGTGGCCAGTGCCGCCAGCCAGACGAGCAGCACCACGAGCGTCAGCCACCCCGATCGTGTGCCGGTTGGATTTACCATCTTGCCCTGGTTCTCGCGTCGTCGGTTCGCCTCGCCAAGTTCCCTGCCGCCGCCCGCCGCGGTGCTTTCCCGGCCGCTGATCAGTCTGGCATCCCGGGCGGGCCGTCGCTACCGTCCCCGCCGTTACGGTGGCGGTGCGGTCGCTTCGCCTCGCCATGTCGTCCGTTCCTGCGATGCTCCCGGAGCCCGCCAGGTGATCGCCCTCCTGCTTCGCCGTCGCTGCCCTTCGATCCTCGTGGCTTTGGTCGCCGCGCTCTCCGCCCCGGCCGCCCTGGGCCAGGGCTGGCTGCCCGCGTCGTGGTTCTCGGCGGCCGAAGCCGATCCCCAGGCCATGCACCCGCTGGCAGAGAAGGACGGCCCATGGCTGATCCTGGCGACCACCTTCCGCGGCGAGGCGGCCCGCGAGGACGCCCGCAAGCTGGCGGCGGAACTGCGTGCCCGGCAGCGTCTGCGGGCCTACACCCACGAGAAGTCCTTCGACTACACGGGTGAACAGGCGGGCATCGGGCTCAACCCCGACGGCTCACCGAAGCGGATGCGCTACGCCAACGCGGAACGCGTGGTGGAGGTGGCGGTGCTCGTGGGCGACTTCGCCTCGTGCGAGGACCCGCGCGGGCAGAAGGCGCTGCAGCTCGTCAAGTCGCTGCACCCGGAATCGCTCGGCGGCACGGCCACCAAGACCCGGCTCGTCGCCGACTTTCTCCAGGCCAACCGGCAGCACGCCCGCCCGGCCGGCAAGCCGCCGCTGCATGCGGCCATCATGATCCCTAACCCGCTGCTCCCCGATGATTACTTTTCGCGACACGAAGTGGACGACTTCGTGCTGGCGATGAACGCCGACGTGGCCCACGGCCTGCTGGACTGTCCCGGGCGGTACACCGTTCGGGTCGCGACCTTCACCGGCTCGGGCACCTTCGCGAATGGCGCCGAACCGGCTCCCGACGCGGGCGGCAGCTTCGTCGATGTGAACCGGTTTCTCGAGGCCCTCAAGGGAAGCGGCTGGCGGGATCCGCAGGTGCGCGGCGTCGAGCGGGAGAGCCGGCTCGTCGAGGCCGCCGACAACGCCCACCGGCTCACCGAGGCCCTGCGGCGGGCGGGCTGGCAGGCCTGGGAGTTTCACGATCGCGACTCGAGCATCGTGTGCGTGGGCGGCATCGACCAACTGGCCGTGCCCTCGGCCTCCGGCCGGCCGGAGCCGCACCCTGAGATCGCGCGGATCGTCGCCGGGCTGGGGCCCGATCCAGCCGCCCTGGCTCGCGGCCAGGTGCTGCCGCGGTCCTTCGCGGGGATTCTCCTCGACGTGCAGCCCAAGCCGATCGACGTGCCGCGGCGGCCGGCCGGCAGGCGGTAGGATGCCGGCGGTTTCCGTCGCCGCTCCAGCCGCTTCGCCTCCATGACCCAGCCGCTCGTCCTCGGCACGACAAACTCGGGCAAGGTCCGCGAACTCGTCGCCCTGCTCGCGCCCTTCGGGATTGGCTGCGAGTCACTCGCCGGGCTGGCAGCCGCGGTGGAGGTGGAGGAGACCGGCGACACGTTCGCGGCGAACGCCGCGCTCAAGGCGTCCGCCCAGGCGGTGGCGCTCGGCCGCTGGGTGCTGGCGGAAGACAGTGGCTTGGTGGTGCCGGCGCTCGGCGGCGCGCCTGGTGTGTTTTCGGCCCGCTTTGCCGCCGCGGTGGCCGGTGAGCCCCGCGAGGTGACCGACGCCCGCAACAACGCGCTCCTGCTCGAGCGGCTGGCCGGCAGCCGGGGGCCGGCGCGGGCCGCCCACTACGCATGCCACGCGGCGCTGGCCGCGCCGGACGGCCGGATCGTGGCGGTGGCTGCGGGCACCTGCGGCGGGCTGATCGGGGAGAAACCGGCCGGAGCCGGCGGCTTCGGCTACGACCCCCTGTTCGTGGTGCCCGAGTATCACCGCACCTTCGGCGAACTCGCGCCGGCGGTGAAGGCCGTGATCAGCCATCGCGGCCGGGCCCTGCGGGCCATCCTGCCGTCGATCGCCTCCGCGCTCAGCGGGCCGCGGTGAGCGCCGTCCGCCGCTGGGCCAGGCGGTGCTCGACCACCCGCAGCACGTCGTCGGTGCCATCCATTCGGCCCCTGACCGCGGCCAGCGCCGGCGTGAGCCCGTCGAGCCGGCCAAGGAACGCCCGGACCCGCTCCGGCGTCACCTGCTCGAGCAGTTCGAACTCTCCGCAGCCCATGGCCGCCAGGAAGTGGCTGTTCATCAGCTGCTCGGAGTGGGCCTTCTCCGGCAGCACCAGCATCGGCTTGCCGAGTTGGAGCGACTCGCCGATCAGTTGGTTGCCGGCCGCGGAGATCAGGCAGCGGCAGGCGGCCAGGTCGTCCACGAACCGTCGTTCGTCGATGGCATGAAACGAACAGTTACCCAGGGGCTCCCGTTCGCCGAGTCCGTAGATCCGGACCGGCAGCCCGCAGGCAGCGATCGCCTCGACCGCCGAGAAGGGCGTGTGCCGGCGGAGGTAGCTGAGCACGAACCCCTCGTCGCGGACATGGGCGGCGAGGACCTCGCGGCGGAGCAGCGGTCCGACCTGCACGACGTGCTCCCAGCCGCGCCGCAGCGGCGGGCGAAAGAACGCCGAGACCACCGTGTCGGCCGCCTCGGTGACGTACATCCAGACGGCCCGGCTCATGAACCAGGCGTTCCACTGGAGTGACCAGGGCAGCGCGTCGAGATCGTAGGCGAGGAGGAAGTGCTGGTGATCGACGCTCACCAGCGGGATGCCCAGCCGGCCGGCAGCCCGCGGCAGGGCGGGCTCGAAGTCGGTGATCGCAAGGTCGGCCCCGAAGGCGTCGAGGTCGCGGATCATCCGATCGACCAGCGGGCCGAGCTGGCGGGCCTGGTAGTCGAGACCGGCGGCGATCGACCGCATGACGTCGAGCCGGCCGGCGGTGTATTGGAACACCACGCCTGGAATCTCCTCGAGGCGGACCCGCGGAGACAGGCCGTGCAGCTGCCGCCGGAGGAAGGCCAGGGCGTCGGCGGACGTGTAGATCAGGAGTTCGTGGCCCGCGTCGAGCCTGTCCACGAGCGTGGCGATCCGGGTGGCATGGCCTCGGCCCTCTCCGCACAGGCTGATGGCGATCCGGGACATGATCGTGAGGGGCGGCGGGGTGGATGGTCGCTCCGGTCGCCGCGGTGCCGCGACGCCGGCCACGAGGACTGACACGGATTGTGTGCCCGGGGCCCGGCGTCCGCCAACCGCCCGGCAGGCCCGGGCCTGCTTCTGCGGGCCCGGGCGGTGCTGTAGGCTCGGGAGATCGGGGGCGCCGACTTCCCGGCGCTACGCCGCGGCGTTTCTCGAACCGGTGAATCGTATGCCCTGGACGAGTCGGGTGCCGCTCCTCGTCGGCCTGTCGCTCGCGCTGGCTGCGACGCTCGCGGCCGCCCAAGAGACCGACGTGATCGCCCGCTGCGGTTCGGCGGTCGTGCGGCGGGTCGATCTCGACAACGTGGTGCGCAGGCTGGGGCTCGCAGTGACGGCCGACGAGCCGCAGCGGCAGCGGGCGGAGGCTGCCGTCCTCGACCAGCTGGTGGACGAGCGGATTCTCCGCGCCGAGCTCGACCGGCTGGGAATTCGCGTGACGGGATCGGAGGTCGAGGCGGCCGTCGCCCGGCTACGGGAACAGGTGGCCTCACGGGGGCTCGGGTTCGAGGAGTTTCTCGCCGCCAGCGGCCGCACGCCCGGCGACCTCGATGCGCAGGTGGCGCTCGAGATCGCGTTGGAGAAGTTCGTGCGGCCGCGGATCACCGCCGAAGCGCTCGCCGAGACGTTCGAGAAGAACCGCCGCCAGCTCGACGGCACGCGGCTGCGGGTCAGCCACATCGTGCTGCGTCCGGAAGCGGGCGGTGGCGACGACGCCGGCGCCGGCCTCCTCGACCGGGCGACCGCCATCCGGCAGCAGATCGTGCAGGGCCGGCTGTCGTTCGCAGAGGCGGCCCGGCTTCACTCCGCCGGCCCCAGCCGGCGAGAGGGAGGTGACCTCGGGTGGATCGGCCGCGACGGCCCGATGGCGGAAGGCTTCTCGGGCCGGGCGTACGGCCTGTCCAAGGGGAGCGTATCGCCGCCGTTCTCGTCGGCCCAGGGGATGCACATCGTCACCGTGACCGCCGTGGAGCCGGGCCGGATCGGGATCGACGCCGTGCGGCCGCGGCTGGAAAAAATTCTGGCTCAGGATCTCGTCCGCGGGCTGGTCGTGGCGGGGCGAAGCCGATCGCCGGTGAGCTTTGCGGCGGGAGTGCCCCACTTCGATCCGGCCACGGCCGACGAGCCGCCCGACCAGCGGCGGGTGATCGTCGTCGGCGGCGATTGAGGCCATGAGACGCGGGTTCCGGCGGGGCTCGAGCCTCGCAGGCCGGGCCTTCCCGCGGCGGTTTCCGCATTGCCCGAACCTCCCCGGCCAGCTAGCCTCTCCCGCCCGTCCCGGCTTCAGGAGTCCGGTTTTCGATGAAGTTTCGCACCTGCATTCTGGTCGTATGCATGACCGTGGTGCCCGCCCTGGCGATGTTCTCGCACCATGTTCCCGCGGGGCTTCGTCAGGCAGTCCGGTGCCATCTCTGGGAGCCGGTGGCGACCTGGCTGCGGCCTGCCGAGGCCTCACCCGCGCACGTGGCGGTCGCGGACGGTGAGTCCGCTCCCAGTGCCGCGCTGGCGCCGGCCGCCGGCCCCGCGGCGAAGCCACTCCCAGGCAGCACCCCGGCGGCCGCCCGACTCGCGGCGCTCGGCGCTGGGGTGATCGACGTGCGACCGCTCGAGGGAGTGGCGGGGATGCACGTCGCCAGTTGCCGAGTCGCGATGGACGCCGCCGGGCAGTTGCACCGTGTCTTCCAGGCTCCGGGGGCCGATCGCGATGCCGCCACCGCGGCGCTCGCCGACCAGGTGCAGGCGTGGCGAGATCGGCTCGCTGCCCGCGCCGCGCCGCCTGAGCCAGCGGCCGGGCCGCTCTGATGGCCCGCCGCAGGCTGATCCCATCGACGCGCGTGGGATGGTCGCTGATCCAACGGCCCGCCGCCGGCGTCGGTCATCGACAGTGGTGGAGGCGGCGGACACTGTCCGAGCGAGGAGTCGCCGCCGGCGCCACGGACGAACTGCCCCCCGCCCGGCACCTCCGCACCGAGGAACTCGCCCGGCTGGAGGCCGCCCTGTTTCTCGCTCGTGAGCCGCTCTCCACGCGTCGGCTCGCCAAGCTCGCCCGGCTCTCCGACGGGACCCGCGCCCGAACACTGCTGCGGGAGCTCCGCCGGCTGCAGGATGCCGCGGGGATGGCCATGCGGGTGGAACAGATCGCCGGCGGCTTCCAGTTGCTGTCGAGGGCCGCTTTTGGCCCCTGGATCCGTCGGCTCCACGACCAACCTTCGGCGGCCCGGATCTCCGCGGCAGGCCTCGAGACCCTGGCGATCGTGGCCTACCGGCAGCCGGTCACGAGAGCCGAGATCGAGGCGATCCGGGGCGTCGGCAGCGAGGAGATGCTGCGGCAGCTGCTGGACCGCGACCTGGTGGCGATCGGTGGCCGGGCCGAGGATCTCGGCCGCCCCAACGTGTACGTCACCACGCGGCGGTTCCTGGCCACCTTCGGGCTGGCCAGCCTGGAAGATCTGCCGCCAATCGAGAGCCTGGCCGGTCCTGCCGGCGACCAGCCGCCGGCGGAATCGTGATTTCGGTCCGCCTGTGGCTTGCAAGGGGAGCCAACGCGGGCCACACTTTTCGCTCTCCCGGCCCACGGCGGCGGCCCGTGCGGTGGTCGCGTTTTTTTTCCGCGGCCGATTGGACGATGATTCGCGGATCGGGTAGAGATTTGGCGAGCGAACGCGTGGTTGAATGGTTTTTTGTCGTCGATCAGTCTCCTGGAGGAAATGCCGTGACGATTGCTGAGCGTGGCCGGGGCGATGAGGGCGTGTCGACCGCCGAGGTTTTTTCCTGGAGCGAGCTCCCCGACTTGCTTGCCGCCGAGGATCTCTTCGACGGCTCGGAGGCCGGATTCTCGCTGCCCGGTGCGTCGGATCGTGATCTTGTCGTCCGCGACGAAGACGACGACTTCGATGACGATGAAGACGAGGATGAAGACGAGGACGAGGACGAGGACGAGGACGAAGAGTTCGACGACGAGGAAGAGGAAGACGAGGAGGACGAGGAGGACGAGGAGTGGGAAGAAGTCGAAGACGATGAGGACGATGAGGAGGAGGAAGACGACGAAGACGGGGAAGAGGAAGACGACGACTTCGACGAGGAAGAAGATGACGAGGAAGAGGATGAGGACTGGGAGGAGGAGGACGACGACGAGGAGGAGGACGAAGACGACTGGGAGGAAGACGACGAGGCCTGAGCTCCGGCCGCGGTCAGTCCCCCACTTCTTCCGCCCGGCGGCTCAGTTCCCCTTCGACTCGAGCATCACCTTCTGCACTCTCCCCTGACGCTCGATCACCAGCTGGCATGAGTCGCCGGTGGTTCGCAGCCGCTCGACCAACTCCGCCTGGTCGGCGAACGGCAGGCCGTCGATCTGCTGCAGCCTGTCGCCGGCCCGGAGCCCGGCTCGTTCGGCCGGTGAGCCGCGAGCCACGTCCACGACGATCGGAGATCCCGGCTCACCCGGATCGGCCCGGGAGACGATGCCCCAGCGGCCCTGTGACGGTCCGGTCGGCGGACGGCCCTCCTCGAGCCGCCGTCGCGTCGCGTTCGACTCGGATCGGGAGGCGGCCCGGAAGGCGAGC
>CAMCPF010000001.1 GCA_945876515.1 Candidatus Kuenenia stuttgartensis | reverse complement strand
CACGTAAACCTTCCGGGACATACCCCTCAACCTCTCACTAAACTCGGGAACTGGATCGTCAACCAATCGACTGGAGCGACCATCGCCTAAGCACAGGCTCAGTTCCCCGATAGGGCCGGAAGTGCGGACGAGAGTCTGTCGAACAACGGGGGTTGTAGCAGTTTGGCCGTCCGCCCACAACCGAGGGGGGGCGGCCTGAGCCACGTATTTGGCCCATTTTTTCAGCTCCAGGCCAGGCTTACGAAGAACTCAGAATTTGCCGCTGGAGGCCGCTGCTCGCCTGGCGGCACGTTCATGGAGCGGCTTCCGGCTCCGCGTTGGCCTGCCATTCCCCGCACCAGTCGTCCTCGGCCGTGTGGGGCCAGACGCCCACATGCAGCAGTTTCTCCTGCTCGATCGGCGGCAGCGTCGGCGGCATTCGGCGACACTGGCCCCAGTCGGGCCCGCGATCTCCGTCGCGGTCCCGCCGCCAGAAGCGGCAACCGCCGCACGTTTCGCCGAGGTGTTCAGGAGCCGCCAAAGAAAGCACTCGAGTCGCTCGGTGAATCGTGCGGTGATTACCACTTCACGGGTGGTGTCGGCCGCGAACGTGACGAGAGATGTCACTCCGGTCGCTGGATGCTGCGGGCCGGCAGCAGGCCGCTGTCGACCGCAGCACGGGGAGTGGGCAGCACAGGATTCGAACCTGTGACCTCTACGGTGTGAACGTAGCGCTCTAACCAACTGAGCTAGCTGCCCGGCACGACGGCAACCGATCGCCTCTGGAGATCGACCACCGACAACACAAATCGTAGCACGGCTTCAACCGGCCGTCACGACCCTCAGCCGCCGGCCGCAGACGCCCGTGCGCCGGCTCACCGGGCCGAGCCCCCTCGCTCAGGCCTCGTCGCCCGGGGGCGGCACGAGTTTGGGGGAGGCGACCGTCGGCCCACCCTCGTCGTCGAGCCGCCGGGTCGAGGCCGGCCGCCGGGGAGCGGGCTGGGCGTCGAGGTTGGCGGCCATCTCGAACTCGCGAGACATCGACTGCCACTGCCGCCGCAACTGGCCCACCGTCTTGCCAACCGTTTGGCCGACTTCGGGCAGCCGCTTGCCGTAGATCATCACCGCAATCGCGGCGATCACGAGGAGTTCGAGAGGACCGAGTCCGAACATGATCTGGCCCGGGGAGGACGTGGCGAGAAGGCGGCCGGTCGTCAGCGGGCGTCGCTGCCGTTCGGCTCGCGGGGCCCGGTGCCCGTGTCTTCGATGCCCTGCACGCCCCGCTTGAACTCCACGATGCCCTCGCCCAGCGACCGCATGACCTTCGGCAGCCGGGAGCCGAACAGCAGCAGGATGATTCCGCCGAGGACCAGCAGTTCCGTCGTGCCGATGCCAAACATTGCGAAACAAGGGGACACGGCGGATCCTCCGGCTGGGGCGACCGGCCGCGAACAGCCGCGGACGCTCGATCACCAAAGTGTATCCCCGCCGGCGCACGCATTCAAACTGCGGCGGGCCCTCACCGGGGCCGGTCACGCGGGTCGTGCTGTATGAATCGGCCTGGTCGGGCTGCGGGCAGCCGCCATCCGGGAATCCACTCCCAAGACCCGGTCACGGCGCGGCGGCCATGCGGGGCGACTGCCCGTGCAGCGGCCGGTAGCGGTAGTAGACCTCCAGCGTGAGCGCCGCCAGGGCCGTCGCGTAGACGCGGCCGCCATGACCGCCCCAGACGCGGTCGGGATCCCAGCTCCCGTCGAGCGCGCCGCCGGAACGATGCTGGAGCGGCAGCAGCGCCGCCTGCAGGTGGCGGTTCCAGGCCTCCCACTGCGGTCCGCCGGCATGGAATGAGGCGAGCGTGGCGTAATACCACGTGTAGATGTTGTAGTCCGCGGCCGTCGGCGGAGACCGCGACAAGAGACCGAGCGCCTCGGCCGCGGACGGATGGTCGGCCGGCATGCCCAGGAGCAGGCGGCAGAAGAGCGCCTCGGCCGTCATCGTCACGTTCGGTCGCTCGCCGGGCCGGTACGACGCGAGGCCCCCCGCGCCGCCGGCGGAGACACTCGCGAGAAACACGCGGGCCCTGGCTTCCGCCCCCTCGCCGCCGCCGAGCCCGGCGGCCTTGGCCGACGCGAGCGCCATCACCTGCCAGCCGAGTTGGCTCGTGTCGCCCCGGTCGCCCGCGGCATAGCGCCAGCCGCCTGTGACCGGGTGTTGCATCGCGAGCGTGTGTCGCATCGCGCGGTCCACTGTCGGCCGCAGCGCCTCGTCGCCGCTCATCGCCGTGCACTCTGCCAACGCGATCGTCGCCATGCCGTGGCAGTAGAGCGCTGCGAAGAACTCCGCGTCGCCGGCGAGCGAGCCATCGGGCCGCTGCCGATCCGCGAGGAACCCGATGCCGCGGGCGACATTCGCCGCATAGGGGCCGTCACGATGCGTGTTGCCCGCGCCCAGGAAGGCCAGGAGCGCGAGCCCCGTCACGCCATGGTCGCTGCGGCCGCCCACCTCGGGCCGGTGCTGCCCGGAGCCGGCGACGCCCTGGCCCGCGCCGTGCCGCGCGGCGTTCCAGCGGCCATCGCTCGATTGCGTGCGGGCCAGCCAGTCGAGCGCAGCGTGCACGGCCTGCTCGGTTTGCTCGGAACCCCCGCGGGCGGCCGCCGCCGCAGCCCGTCGGTCGCCCGTGCGGTCGGCGTAGGCGTCGGGCACGCGGGGCTGCGGACTGCCGCCACTCGCGGCGACCGTCGCGCTCGACTCGCCTCCCGGCTCGGCCTGCGGGTCGTCGGCCGCGGCGTCGGCGGGGGCCTCGTCGGCGGGAGCCTCGAGCAGCGGCACGAGGTCTGCGGGGGCCGGCGGAGCCGAAGCGTCGGCGAGGGAGACGAGCGGTGGCGCCGCTGGGTTCGCGAACTCCTCCGTGGCGGCGGCGGCACCCTCGGTGGGGTCGTCGCCTGCCGGCGCGGCGTCGGCCGGCTGCTCGTCGCCCGACTCCTCGTCGGCGAGCACGACCATCATCGTCAGCCGCCCCTCGTCTTTCGTGCCCCACGACGCGGGCGACCAGCCGCCGAGAAACGCCGCCACCATCGCCAGCACGGCGTGCAGACCCACCGACAGCCCCACGCACTTCTGGAGCGTGTGGGTCTGGAGCCAGCGGGTGCGCACAAGTGCGATCACCCCCACCGTGGCCAGGGCCGCGAGCACGGCGAGCGCGATTTCCGACGCCTGCATCGTCGGCTCCCCGTGGCTAGCGCACGCCTTCGGCGCGGGTGCGGACGGAGATGGCCACGTGCCGCACGCCCGCCGCGCGGCAGGCCTCGTAGATCTCCGCCATCCGCCCGTGGGGCACGGCCCGCTCGCCGCGGATCATCACCGCCACGTCGGGCTGCACGCCGCGAGCGGCGGTGAGCCGCGCGCCGAGCTCCTCGATCGACACGTCGTCGGGCCCGAGCCGCAGGGCCCCGTCGGCCCCCACCTCGACGATCTCGGGCCGGGCGGCCTCCACCACCGGTGCGCCCCCGACCTCGGGCAGGTCGAGCTCGAACTGCCGCTCGTCGCCTGAGAACTTCGTGGCGCACATAAAGAAGATCGTGAGTACGAGGATCACGTCGATCATCGGCGCCAGGTTGGGCGCTGGATCTTCCTCGGTGGTCAGTCGCACGAGCGGCAAGGCCTCACCCCGCCATTCGCCGCTTCGGCTCGGCCAACGCTTCCTGCGAGATCTCGTCGATCACCTGCTGGCAGGATTCGTCGAGCCGCATCGCGAGCCGATCAACGCGGCTGGTGAAATACGAGTGGAGCACCATCGCCGGGATCGCCACGAGCAGGCCCATGGCGGTCGTGATCAGGGCCTCGCCGAAGCCGCCGGCCAGCAGGTCGGGCCGGCCCATCGCGCCGGCGGCCGCGACGTCGTTGAACGAGCGGATCAGGCCGAAGACCGTGCCCAGGAGTCCGAGCAGCGGGCTGATCGTGGCCACGCCGTTGAACACGCGGCGGTAGCGGCGGAGGTGGTTGAGCTCCCGCTCGCAGGCGTCGATCGCGGCCTGCTCGATCTCGACGGCCGGCCGGCCCCAGCGGCGGAGTGCGGCGGCGAACACCCGGGCTGCCGGGCTGCCGTTCTCGTCGCAGGCCTCGAGGGCCGCCTGGCGGGAGAGCGCCCGGGCCTGGAGCTGGGCGACGAAGCGCTCGACGAACAGCTTGGGCACCACGCTGCCGGTGCGCAGGTTCACGGCCCGCTCGATCCCGAACACGGCCAGCGCGAACGAGCAGCCCACCAGCGGCACCATCAGCCAGCCGCCGCTGTGGAGCGTGGTCAGGAGGTTGCCGGTGGGGATCAGGCTGGCGGGCGCGCCGGCCGCGACGTTGGCATCAGAGTCGGTCGCCGGCGGTGCCGCCGCGATCCGGAGCGGTTCGCGGGCCGGCTCCGTAGCTCCGGCCCAGGCCCGCGGCTCCTGCGCGAGGGCGACCACAGGCAGTGCTGCCACGACTGCGCCGGCGAGGGCGACCAGCAGCGGGCGCAGGCTCGCGCAGGGCGCCGGCAAGGCGCGAGCCGAGGCTCGGGAGATCCCTCTCCGCGACGTGGGCATGGGTGACGACCGACGGGCCGTGGCCGCGAGCGATCCGTCGCTCACCACCACGCGTCTGTCATCGGCTCGGTCGGCGCCGCCGGGCGAATGCTGTGGGCCGCCCTCGTCCCGCCGCCACGACCGGCACAACCGTCAACAGCGTGGGCCCGGGATCCTCAGTCGCGTGAGCGGCACGTCGTGGGTGACGCAAGCTCAGGGTCGCCCGTGCCATCTCGCCGGACGCTCCCTTTGGGCATCCTGCCCTCCGGTCGCTCCATGCCAGCTTCGCTTCGGCATCCTGCCTGCGCTCGCTGCCAAGGCCGGCTCGATTGGCTTGGGCAACCCCTCGCGGCCGGATTGCGGCGGGCGTGTGGGGGATCGCTTGGGGGAGGCTGATTGGCGGCTTGCGGACGGTCAACCGTCGGGGTCGTCGCGCGGCCGGGGGGGATCAGCCGCGGCGGCGGCGGGCGGCGGCGAGGCCCGCGGCGACGGCGGCCACGGCGACGAGTGCCAGCGTCTTGGGCTCGGGCACCACGATGAACTGGCTGTTGGCGTCGCCCACCACCCAGACGGTCTGGCTGGCGGTGTCGACACCGTACTGGCCCGGCGTCACGAACACGCTCGTCCAGGGCGTGCCCACGCCCTGGAAGGAGCTGCCCACGGGCGTGAACTCACCCGCCGTGCCGGGCCGGCGGGCGATGTTGAGTTCGGTGAGCAGGGCGGAGGAGATCGCCGGATCGTAGGCCATCGAGAGCACGAACGGGTTGCCCGCGCCGGTGCCCGAGAGCGAGAGGATGTCGGAGTAGAAGGCGTTGTCGGGCGTCCAGGCCGCCGAGAGCGTGCTGCCTGCCGCCGGCACCGTGCCGAAGAGGAGCGACGCCGTGCTCGCCCGCGAGGTGCTCGGCAGGATCGACCAGCCGGCCAGGCTCGACGAGCCGAGCAGGTCGGCCGACACGCCGCTGGCGTACTCGAGCGCCCCGCCGACCGACATCGCGACCGTGTTGCCGGCCCCGATCGCGGGCGTCTCGAGCAGCCTGAGGAGCGAGCCCGAGGCGATTGTGACGTTGCCGGTGCCGAGGCCCGTGGCAGTGGCCGACTCGAGCGTGCCGGCCGAGACGGTGACGCCGCCCGTCCAGGCATTGGTGCCCTCGAGGCGGAGCAGGCCGGTGCCCGTCTTCAACAGGCCGGCGGTGCCGTTGATGCTTGCCACGTTTCGCAGCGTGCCGGCGGTGGCCGCCAGCGAGATCGTGTTGGCGAGCGAGCCGAAGGCGGTGTTCGAGAGGTCGAGCGTGCCGCCTGAGAGGTTGACCGCCGCCGACCCGGAGCCCGTGCGGGTAAAGGGCACGCTCGAGGTCACCGTGCCGCCGGTGATGTTCATGATGCCCTCGGCCGCCGAGGACAGGATCGCCGCCCCGGCGCCCGCGTTGCCGAGCAGCACGGTGCCGCCGCCGATGTTCAGCGTGTTCGTGCTGGCCCCGGTGCCCTTCGTCTTGGCCATGTCGAGCGTGGCGATGTCGAGCGTGCCCGCGTCGAAGCTGAAGGTGTTGGTCATGGGGCCCGCCTTTGTGCCCGGGGCCATCGTCAGCGTGCCGATCAGGAGGTCGGCCGTGTGGCCGGTCGTGTCGAAGACGTTGGCCACGGTGTAGGCGGTGGCTTCGTTGTTGACGGGGCCCATCGTGATGTTCGTCCGGCCGGTGCCGTTGGCTGCCCGGAGGGTCATCGAACCCGTGCCGCCGGCGAAGGCCAAGCGGCCCGAGTCGCGCTGGGCGCTGCCGAACCGGAGCGTGTCGGTGTTGAACGCGTTCGTGCCGCCGCCGAGCAGGAGCGTGTTGGGCGTGCTGCTCGCGCTGCCGGCACCTGTGCTGCTGCCGCCCACGACGACGAGCGGCGTGGTGATCGTGTTGGCGCCGGCGGCCAGGATCAGGAAGGCCGGATCGTTGAGATTGTTGTCGCCCGCGGCCTGCACGGTCAGGTTGCTCGTCATCGTGGCCGTCAGCGACGAGAGGCCCGCAAGATCGAGCGTGGCTTTGCTCGAGATGTTCGTTCCGCCTGTGTTCACACCCACGCGGAAACTGCCCCCGCTGACCACGAGCGAGCCGCCACCGGCGGTGGTCAACCGGGTGTCGGCACCATCGGTGGCATTGGTGAGCACCACATCGCCGTTGATCGTGAGCGTGCGGCCGGAAGCGATCGAAAGGACGTTGTCGCTCGCGCTGTTGGTTCGCACCGTGAGGCTGTTGTAGGTGGCGTCGGCCGTGTTGAACTCGGCCCGGCCCACGGTCGTGATCGTGGTGGCGGTGCCGAAGGCCAGGCCCGAGCCCACGGCCGGCGTGGCAGCCACGACGAGCGTGCCCTGGTTGACCGTGGTGGCTCCGGTGTGGCCGGCCGTGCCGCCGAGGGTCAGCGAACCGAGGCCCACCTTCACGAGGCTGCCGGTGGTGGCGGCGATCGGGCCGGCGATCGTCATGTCGTTGCCGTTGGTGTCGACGTTGCCCGTGGTGCCGGTGGTGAGCGTGATCGTGCGGCCGGCGGCCACCTCGATCCCGGCGGCGTTGGCCTGGAGGGTGCCGGTGTTGATCGTCAGCGGGGCAGCCGCGGCGCCGAGGGCGGCGTCGGCGTTGATCGCCAGCGTGCCGGCGCCGATGTAGGTCGAAGCGTGGGAGTTGGTGCCGGTCACGATGTAGCGGGCCGCGGCGTTGGCGTTGGTGTTGGTGGTGCCGCTGATCTGGCCGCCGAAGAAGGCACCGAAGTTGCCGGAGATGGTGCCCGAGAACGTGGTGGTGTTGCCGCCGTCGGCCAGGAGCGAAGCGTTGCCTAGGAGCGTGATCGGGCCGCTGAAGGTGTTGCCCGAGGCGTTGAGCCGGACGACGCCCCGGGTCTCACCGCCGTTGCCGAAGAGCCTCAGCGGGTTGGAGTAGGTGCTGTTGGTCGTGGTGATGTAGAGCGACGAGGTGCTCTCTCCGACGCTGATCGCGCCGGTGCCGAGGGGGTTGGTCAGTCCGGTGCCGCTGGTCACGATCCGGCCGCTGGCGATCCGGATATCACTCGTCAACGAGCTCTGGGCGACCGAGACGCTGAGCATGGAGTTGCCAGTGCCGTTGCCCTGGACGACGAGTGGGCCCGAGCCGGTAAGCAGATCGGCGGCGTTGATCGTGAAGCCCTGGCCATTGCCGTCGATGGTGCCGCCGGCCGGGCCGATCACGATCCGATGGTTGGCGTTCGGGGCGAAGGTGGCCGTGGGCCGCAACGTGCCGCCGCCGAGGGTGACGAAGTTCGCCTCGGCCACGCTGCCCAAGGCGGCGTCGGAGGCGACGGCCAGCATGCCCTCGTTGACGAAGGTGCCGCCCGAGTAGGTGTTCGTGCCGGAGAGCGTGAGCAGACCGAGGCCCGCCTTCTCCAGGCCACCCGTGCCGCCGACCGCGCCCGAGAGCGTGGCGAGCGAGGGGAAGCCCTCGACCGTGATCGTGCGGCGGCCCGAGCCCATCGACACCGCGCCCGAGACGGTGATCGCGTTGGCGGCGGCCACGCCGCCGAGCGAGATGTTGCCGTCGAGCGTGATCGCGTTGGCGATCGTGCGGGCGGCCGAGCCACCCATCAGCGAGGTGCCGTCGGCGAACACGAGGCCGCCGGTGCCGGCGCCGGCGTTGTTGTCGACGATCAGCGTGCCGGCCGTGACGTTGATGCCGGTCGAGAAGGTGCTCGCGCCGGAGAGCACGAGCGAGCCCGTGCCGGTCTTTTGGATCTGCCCGCCTGCCGCGGTGATCGGCGCCGAGATCACGAGACCCATCGGGGAGAGGCCCGAGACGTCGATCGTGGGGGTGGCGTTCGTCAGGGCCAGAGCGGTGCCGGAGACGAGCGGCGTGGTGCCGGTGTTGTCGTTGACGGCGGTGATCGGCGTCGCGGCCGAGAGGTTCAGGAGCGTGGCCGTGGCCACGCTCGGCTGCGTGGTGCCGCCGATGTTGTTGAAGGTGAGGGCGTTCAGGGTGTTGGTGCCCACGAGCGTGAGCACGCCGCCGCCGTTGATCGTGACGTTGGCCGTGGAGGCGATCTGGCCGGCGTTGGTGTTCATGGTCACGCGGCTATTGTTGCCGGCGATCACGAGCTCGCCGGGGATCACGACCGACCCGGCCGGGCCGGAGAGGTTGAGCACGCCGCCGCCGTTGGCGTAGGTGGTGCCGGTGTAGCGGTTGGACTGCACGAAGGTGAGGTTGGTGGCCGACAGGGCCTGGGTGGTGGCCTGGGAGATGGTGACGACGGTGCCACTGTCAACGCTCGTGATCGTCGTGCCAGCGGGAATGCCGGTGCCGCTGACGGGCATCCCGACCGCCATCCCGGCCGTGGAGCCGACCGTGAGGGTGGTGCCGCCGGAGCTTGCCGTGGCCGCGATCGTGTAGGAGCCTGGGTTGAGCGTGAGTGTGCCGTTCCCCGACTTGGTCAGGCCTCCGCTGCCGAGGATCCGGGTGCCGAGCGTGGTCGTGTTTTGATTGACGAACACGTAGAGCGGGTTGCCGTTGCCGGCCTCGATCGCCGAGGCGATGTTGGCAGCGGTGTAGTTGAGCGTGTTGTTGTTGTTGGTAAGGAAGCCGCCGCTGGCGATCGTGAGCGTGGCCGGCGTGGCAGTTGCGCCGAGTGTGATCGTGTTGGCCGCGTTCGGGGCGGCGCGGAGCGAGTTGATAGTCCGGGTGGTCACGGTGCGGGTCGCTCCGTCGTTAACGTTGACGGTCGCCCCGGAAGCGGTAGCAAGGTCGGTGCTGCCGTAGGTCGCGAAGCCGCTGCCTGTGTCGCTCATCGCGCCGATGATCCCGCCGGAGCGGTAGGTCGCCCAGTTACTACCGTTGGCCACGGCCCAGCCGCCGATGATGTCGGCCGTGTTCGTGCCGCCCGGGACGGTGAGCCTTGGGGCTCCACCGATGCCGCCGAGGGTCCCGTTGCCCGCGGTGAAGTTGGCCGTCGCACCGTTGGAGGGCGTGAGCGAGAACACGGTCAGATCGTAGGCTGAACCGTTGATGGTCGGGCCGCTCGGCGGCGTGAGCGTGACCGTCGACATTCCGCCGTCGAGCGACAGGCCGAACAGCGTCTGCGATTCTTGCGTGCTCTGGCGGCCGAGGATTGTCATGGTGCCGCCGCGGAGGGTGACGCCGGCGAAGCCGAGCCGGTCAGTGCGGCCTGTGAGCCCCGTGTTGTCGAGCGTGAGGGTGGCCTGGTTGACGTCGATCGAGGCGGTGCCGGTGAGGGCCGCGGAGTCGCGGAGGGTGAGGCCGCCGCCGCGGACGGTCGTGGCCCCGGTGTAGCTGCTCTCGGCGACGAGCGTGAGCGTGGAGTTGCCGGCTTTTTGGAAGGCGAGGCCGCCGGTGAGCGTGCCGGCGAAGGTGGTGCTCGAGCCGGTGGTACTCACGAGCGTGCCGCCGGAGGCGCTCGTGACGCCGCCGGCCGCTCCGGGCTGCGTGCCCTGCGACTGGAGCCGCTCGACCATCTGGGTGGTGCCGTTCAAGTCGAGCGTGCCGCCGTTGCCATTGAGGCTGAGGAACGTGGCAGTGGTGGCGGTGGGCTGGACCAGGATCGTGTTGGTCACCCCCGAGGCGAGCGTGACGGTGCCGCCGTTGATCGTCAGCCCGTGGGTTCCGGCCGGGCCCGTGAAGTACTGCCGCCGGCCGAAGGAGAGCGTGCCGTCGCCGGCCTTCACGATGCCGCTGGTCGTGTTCACGATCGCGGTATCGAGGGCAAGCGTGGCGGCCGGGCCGACCACGTGGAAATCCATCGTGACGCCGGCGCTCGACATCGTGCGGCCGGTGATGCCGGTGTTGCCCTCGAAGGCGAGGATGCCGGCCACGTTGACCGTGAGGGCGGCGGGCGCGTTGCCCACGTTATTCAGGCCGCCGCCGGAGAAGAGGGTGAGCGTGTTGAGCCGGGTGTCGCCGCCGATGCTCTGGGTTGAGGTGAGGCCGACATTCTGCGTGGTCGAGCCGTTGTTGATCAGGCCGAGGCTCGTGACGCTCGGGAGCAGCTCCGTGGCCGGGTCGAGCGGCCGCAGCCCGTTGGCCCCGTTGGTGGCGAAGCCCATGCCCAGTCCGGTGACCGAGGTGTCAGCGAGGATGTCGGGCCGGACGGAGATCGTGGTGGTGCCGGCGGCGCCGCCCCCTTGCGTGCCCGTGTAGGCGATGGTGCCAGGCGTGACGAGGGCACGGCCGGGACCGGCCGCACCGCCGCCCAGGCCCGTACCGCGGACGAGCATGGTGTTTTGGCCGCCCTGGCCGCTCCAACTGGTGGCCGCGAGCGTGACGCCGGCGGTGTCGGCGGCATCGAGCGTGATCACGCTGCCGCCGTTGCCGGAAGAGAGGGCGCTGATCGTCTCGGTGACGGCCGTGGCGGCGTTGCCCGTGACCACGAGCGAGCCGCCGGTGAGGGCGAGGGTGCGGGCGTTGGTGCCGCCGACGAGCGTGGCGCCGCCCAGTCGGTTGTTGGCGGCCGTGGTGGTGTTGTCGAGCGTGAGCGTGCCACCAACGGTGGAGGCGTAGGTGCCGAAGGAGAGGGTGCCGGCCCCGCCGACGATCACGCCGCCCCGCTGGACCGTGAGGGTGCCGGTGTTGGTAGCGGTGTTGGGGGAGTCGAGCGTGAGCGTGCCCGTGCCGATCTTGTTGAGGTTCAGGGGCATGCCCGTGAGGGTGCCGGCGAGGTTGTTCTCGAAGTTCGCGAACGTGCCCGAGAAGGTTGTGCTTGTGCCGTCGAGGCCGGTGATCAGCGTGCCGGCCGTGTTGGCGTTGGCGTAGGTGGTGTCGTTGGTGATCGTGCCTGAGCCCGTCAGCGAGCCGACCGTGAAGGTGCCGCCTCGCATGTCGAGCAGCGTGCCCGAGCCGAGCGTGAGCCGGCCACCCAGATAGCCCGAGTTGCCAAGCGTGAGCGTGCCGGCCGAGACCGTGGCCGCGGCCGTGTCGCCGCTGACGCCGCCCAAGAAGAGCACGCCGTTGCCGGTCTTGGTGACGGTGCCGTTCCGAATGCCGGAGTTGATGGCCAGGCCGATCTGATAGGGCATGGCGGCGACGGGATCGACCGCGACCGTGCGAGAGCCGAAGCCCAGCGAGAGGTTGCCCGCCACGAGCGGCACGAGCACGGGATTCGAGGGCGTGGGCACGCTGATCGAGCCGGTGAGCGTGAGGGTGCCGGTGTTCGTGAGGACGGCCGGCGACTCGACCGACGTCTCGCCGCCGTCGTTGTTGAACACGAGGTTGGTGATCTGGTTGGTGAACGTGTTGAGGTCGAACCGGGCCGCGCCGTTGATCGTGACGGTGGCGGTCGGGGCGACCTGGTCACTCCGGAGCAACTGGGCGAGCGACTGGGTGGCCGACAGGGTGCCGCCGGTGGTCGCACCGCCGTTGATGACGAGGTTGCCGGGCACGGCATAACCGGTCGTGGAGTTGAGCCGCAAGGTCGAGCCGTTGACGTAGGTCGCACCCGAGTAGGTGTTGTTACCGGCGAGGACCGTGACCGGCCCGGCGCCCACGTTGCCCTGGCCGACCACCACCGCCACGCCCGCACCGGCGGGGTTGTCGACGATATTGGAGTTCACCGTCGCGGTGTTCGAAAGGGTGTGGATGAAGAGTTCACGGGTGCCGCTGGTGGCCGCCGAGCCACCGGCCGTGAGCCGGCCGGGGACGGCCGTGCTGCCGAGCGCCTTGGCGTTATTCGTGGCGTTAAAGAGCAGGCCGCCGCTCTGGAGGTCGAGCAGATCGTTGGCGGCGGCGAACGAGACCGTGGTGGTGTTGGCGACGCTCAGGCTGTTGGCGGTGTTGGTGCCGGCGTTGAGCGTGGTGTTGCCCGTGAAGCGGACGTTGTTGCCAGGCAGGACGGTGGAGGCCGTGGTGGCGTAGCCCACGAGCGCCCGGATGCCCGCCACCGGATCGTAGGTAACGAAGCCGCCGGCGTTGGCGCCCTGCGTGGGGTCGGCCGTGCTGGTGACAGCCCAGCCGCCGATCATGCCGTTGGTGAGCGTGGGGGCGGCGTCGAGCGTGATGAAGGGGTTCGTGCCGATGATCGTGTTGCCGGCGAAGGTGACGGTGGCCCCCTCGGCCCGGGTGCCGAGGGCGGCCAGCGAGAGCGTGGCCGAGCCGCCGGCGGTGGCGTTGACGTTCACCACCGACGAGCCGCGAACCATGTTGACCGCGCCCACGTCGATCGTGTTCAGGAGATCGGCGCGGCTGTTCCAGGTGAAGGCACCGCCGGACAGGTTGATTGGGGCGGCAGCGGGGAGCCGGTTGGCGACGGCCTGGAGGCCCGTGTCGTCCCACGTGAGCGCGGTGTTGCGGACCGTGATGGCGGAGGCGTTCTCGAACGTGCCGAGGTCGATCAGGCGGGTGTTGCCGCCGGTGGTGGTGAAGGCACCGCTGAACGTGTTCGGGGCCACGAAGGAGTAGGTGTAGCCGCCCTGCCGGATGAGGCTGAGGTTGCCGGTCACGGAGCCGCCGAAGACCGTGTCGGCGCCGGGCGAGATCATCCGGAACGTGGCCGCCGTGGCGGAGGAGTTGGTGACGATGCCACCTCCCCCTGCTTGGCCGCCGTTCGTGGCCGTGCCGAAGAGGGGGCCGATCCATTGGTCGTTGCCGGCGAGATCGAAGGTGCCGCCGGAGGCGACCGAGAGGCCGGAGAGGACGGTGTAGGTGGCCACGGTGGCGTTGGCCCCGGGCGCGGGCGTGGGGGCGGAGAACAGCCGGTTGGCGCCCGCCAGTTGGAGCGTGCCATAGTTGACGTAGACGTTCTTGGCCAGGAAGGTCGGGGCCGAGAGCACGAGCGTGCCGTTGCCCGACTTGGTCCAGCCCGACGGGTTGGCGGCGCCCGTGTAGCCGATCGGCGAGGAGACAGTGAGGCCGCTCGTGCCGCCGGCCACGTGGAAGTGGATGGCGTTGGTGTTGGGGCCGGTGATGAAGCCGTTGCCGCCACCGACCACGTTGCCCGCGCCGGTGGCCAGGAAGGCGCCGCTCTGGTTGTTGAGGATCGAGCGGGCTCCGAGCGTGACGGACGACGTGATCTGGAGGGTAACGCTGTTGGGGCTCAGGTTGGCGTTGGCGGCGCCCGTGAGCGAGGCGTTGTTGAAATAGACGTTGTTGTTGTTCGTGATCGTGGCGGGGTTGAGGTCGTATTCGCTGGCGGCCAACGCTCGCAGGCCGTTGGCGGTGCTGAAGGTGGCCAGGCTGGTTCCCGAGCCGGTGGCGGAGGTGTCGACCAGGCCCCAGGGAACGACACCCTTGGTTCGGGTGCCGTCCGCACCGTTCTGGCCGGTGGTGCCTGGGGCCGTGGCGTACGTGATCCGGGCGGCGCCGGCCGTGGCGGCCGTGTTCACGCCCAAGTTCGTGCCGCGATAGAGGGCCGTGCCGAAGTTGCCGGCCGTTGGCTGGCCAACCGCCAGCGAGAGCGAGCCGGCTCCGGGCGCGAGCGTGACGATGCCAAAGCCGCCGTTGACGAGCAGGTTCCCCGTGCCGAGCGACTCGGCCGTTGCCGTGGCGCCGCCGAGGAGGTTGAAGGTGGCGGCGTTGAGCGTGATGCCCCGGGCGCCGGCCGAGCCGCTGCGGGCGTCGTTGTTCGTGGTCGTGTTGTCGAACACGAGCGTGCCGTTGGGATTGACCGTGGTCACGGTCGTGGCACCGAGCCGGCCGCCGCCGGTGAGGACGAGCGTGCCCAGGTTCACGTTCGTCGAGCCCGAGAAGCTGTTGCCGTTGGTCAGGAAGAGCGTGCTGTTACCGACCTTCGTGAGAGCGAAGGCGCCGCCGATCGCGCCGGAGACGGTGATCGAACCGGCCCCGGCCGTGGGCACCGTGGCCGCAGCAAGCGAGGGACCCGACCAGGTGTAAGCGGCGTTGCCGATCGACGAGTTGCCCGCCATGGTCACCGCACCGGAAGCGGTGGCCGCGGTGGCGCCGCTGTTGATCAGGACGCCCAGACGATTGGCCATGCCCACGCCCGTCAGGCCGGCGCCGTTGATCGTGAGCGGCTCGGCCGTCGAGAATCCGCCGAGGTCGAGCGTGGCGGGGCTGTTGACCGTGGTGGCGCCGGCCGTGGTGCCGAGGGCGCCGGCGCTTCCGAGCCGCAGGACGCCGCGGGAGACCGTGATCGGGCCGGTGAGCCCGGTGTTGTCGGCGGAGAGCGTGAGGGTGTTGTTGCCGATCTTGGAGAAGCCGGTGCCGTTCGTGAAGGGAGCGACGGCCGTGTTGTCACTGACGGCGCCCGAGAGCGTCATGTCGCCGTAGCCGCCGATCTGGTTGGTGATCCCAGCCGCGCCCACGATCGCCACCGGCGACGACAAGCTCGACGCCGTGCGGGCCGAGTTGTAGAGGGCCGCCGTCTGCTGGAAGACGGTCGTCGAGCCGGGCAGGAGGGCGCCGTTGCCGCGGATCGTGACGGTGCCAGCGCCGGTGACGGCGAGGCCGGCTAGGTCGAGGCTCGAGCGGCCGACGAAGGTGAGCGTGCCACCGGTCGCGGCCGTGACACCCGTGCCGGAGGAGAGCACGAACGTGGTGCCATCGGTGATCGACGCGATCGTGGGTGCGGTCGCGGCGCCCGTTCCGAGCACAAACATGCCCGGATAGAGGCCGGCCGTGCTGCCAGCATTCACGGTCGTGCCACCGGCCGTGCGGTTGAAGGCCCCCGTCATGGTGCTGCCCACGACCGTGCCGCCGCCGGGGAGGGCGTTGGCGGCGAGCGGCTGGACCACGCCCTGGCGAACGGCGAGCGAGCCGGTGAAGCCCGAGCCGCTCGAACCCAGGAGCAGCGTGCCGGGGCCGGCCTTCGTCAGGCCCGCTCCGGAGTCGGCGACGCCGCCGGCCAGCGCGAAGGTGGCCGTGTTGGGGGAGACGATTACGCCCGCGCCGCCGATGGTGGTGAGCCCTGAGACACCCACCCAGCCGGCGCCGAACTGGTTCGCGACGTTGAGCGTGGAGCCCGTGCCGAGGGTGAGGTCGGCCACGGCGACGCTAAAGTCGCTGCCCTGGCCGTCGATCGTGACCGACGCGGAGGCCGGCACCACGGTCGAGTTGCCGATCCGGGCGGCGTTCAGGAAGCCGTTGCCGGCGCCCGGCGCGGCCGTCTGGTAGAGGAGCTTCGAGTTGGGGATCGCCTGGAAGCCGCCGGGCGTGCCGTTGGAGGCGGTGTCGGGGCCCGAGTAGAGGAGGCGGAAGCCGCCGCCGCCGCTGCCGTTTTGCAGCTTGTACGCGAACGCGTGGGTGCCGGCGGCGAGTTGGATCGAGCCGGCGACGGCGTTGTCGAGGACGGCCTGGCCGCCGCCGTTGACGTTGGCGCTCATCACGGGCGAGCCATCGATCACCAAGGTTAACTGGTCGTCGGCACCGCTGATGAACGAGTAGACGCCCGGGTTGGTGACCTCGAGCAGGCCAGTGTAGGTGGCATAGCCCTGGACGAGCGTGCCCTGCGTGAGCGTGATCGGCCGGAGCGTCATCGTGCTGTCGTTGGGCTGCACGCCGGGGATCGTGCCCACCGGAGCTACGCCCGAGGTGCCGACGCTATTGAGGGAGGTGCTCGTGGTGGGAAGATTGTAGAAGGAGGCCAGCAGGCCGCCCGCCGTGAAGCCCGCGGTGTCGAGCGAGCCGGGCAGCGTGACGAGCGGGAGCGTCGAGCCGTTCGAGAGCGTGACCGATTGGCCGGTGCCGAACGGGCTCACGCTCGTGCCGGCCGTCGGCGCCGCGCCGAGGAGGGCGCCCGTGAGGGTCGTGCCCGAGGCGAAGGTGTTCGTGCCGCCGTAGAAGAGCGTGCCGAGGCCGGTCTTGGTGGCGGGGGCCGTGAAGCCGCCGGGGAGGATCAGGCCGACGTTCGCGTCGATGTTAAAGGTCGGTGTGCCGGTGATCGCGTTGCCGGTGAAGGCCACGCGAAGATTGTTCGAGCCGCCCACGCCGAGGGTCTGGGTGCCCGACATCGTGAGCGTGCCCATCTGGAACGTGTTGCCCGTCGAGCCGGCGGTGGTGAGCTCGATCAGGCCGAGCGACTGGCCGGCGGCGAGCGTGACATCGGTGCCGACGAGCAGCGTGCCATTGACGCCGCCGGGTGCGTTGTTGCCATTGAAGGTGGGTCCGGCCGTGCGGAGTTGGAGCAAACCGCCATCGATCGTGACCGCGCCCGTGCCGAACGGCCGGGCCTGGGCACCGTAGACCTCACCGCGGAGCGTGCCACTGGAGGCGGTCGCGCCCCCGGCGAACGTGTTGCCCGTGATCGCGGTGGCGCTGCTCGGAATCAACGTGCCGTTGTAGCCCGCGATGCCAGGGGCGAGCGAAAGGATGCCGTTGCCGGTCTTTGTGATCGAGGTGCCGGCACCGCCACCGAGGCCGCCCGAGAGCGTGGCCGTCATCTGGGGCGCGAGCACGCCGAACGTGACACCGGTGCCGATCGGGAGCGTGGCATTGCCGCGGAGCGTGAGGTTGTTCGTGCCCTCGAAGGCCAGGTTGCCTGCGATCGTGAGCGGGTTGTCGATCGTCTGGGCGGCGCTCGTCATCAACCGGGCGCCGGCACCGAGGGAAAGCGTGCCGGTGCCGACCGGGCCGCTCGTGATGACGGGGATGTTCGAGTTCTGGGTGCTGCCGGCCCCGAAGAAGAGGCCGGTGTTGGCCGCCACCGCGACGCCACCGGCGAACGTGTTCTGGCCACCGAGTTGCAGCACGCCGCCGCCGGAGACGGTGAGCGTGCCGGCGTTTTGGATCACCGCGCCGATGTTGAGGTTGGGCGTGAACGGAGCGAAGGCCCGGCCGTCGTACTCCAGCGGAGTGACCGTGATCGTGCGGTCGGCGCCCTGGAAGTCGAGCCGGCCGTTGATCGTGGAGATCGTGGCCGGGTTGTAGCCGCCGGCGGTGATCCCGGCGGTGAGCGTGAGCGTGCCGCCGGTGGTGACGGTGGGCGTGCCCGTGCCGCCGACGTTGTCGAAGGTGAGGCCGGCGAGCGTGTTGTTGCCGACGAGGGTGAGTGAGGCACCGCCGGTGAGCGTGACGGGGTTGGCGGCGGCGATCTGGCCAGCGTTGGTGAGCATCGTCACGCCGGCCTGATTGAGCGTCAGGCCGCCGGCAGGCAGGATCACTTGGCCGGCCGACCCGGCCAGATCCCACTGGCCGCCGTTGATCACGGTGCCGCCGGCGTGGACGTTGAGGCCCGTCAGCGTGGACTTGTGCGTGGTGCCCACGCCTTCCGGGCTCGAGAGGATGAGCCGGACCGCGCCGCCGGCGTTGTCGGCCACGCGGGCGGAGATGGCCGAGACGCGGGCGGTGCCGCCGTAGGGCAGCCAGTACATGTAGAGGTCGCCACCCACGCCGGCCGCACCAGCCGTGACCGTACCGTTGGAGAGGGTCTGGGTGACGCTGTTGGTCGTGCCGCCCAGGATCAGGCCGCCACCGGCGAGCGTGAGGGTGTTGCCGCCAAGATCCACCGTCAGGCCGCCGCCGTTGGTGGCGAAGGTGTTCACGATGGCATTGCCCGCGAGCGTTGCATTGCCCGTGACCCGGACGTTCGCGGTGGGGTTGGAGCCGGCCGTGAGGGCGGTGGCGTCGTAGCCGGCGAAGCCCGTCGCGTTCAACTGCGCCACGCCCAGGCCGGACACGTAGCTCGCCCACTCGCGGTCCTGCACGGCCCAGGGGCCGATGATGTTGTTGGTGAGCGAGGGCTCGGCGGTGATCAGGAGCCTCGCAGCGCTGCCGAACTGGCCGTTGGCCGTCGCCACCCGCACGACGCCGGCAGAGCCCGAGGGCCGGGTAAGCGAGGTAAGCGTGAGATCGGCGGAGTTCACGCCCGTGCCGCCGGCCGTGACGTTGAACGTGTTCCAGCCGCTGTCGATGGTCACCGCGCCGAGGGTCTCGGCTGAGGCCGTCTGGGCTCGGCCGTTGTACTCGACATAGCCGCCGCGGAGCGTGATCGGCGCCGCGTCGGGCACGCGGTCGGCGAGGTCGAGCGACCCCGAGTTTCGCAGGTAGAAGAGGCCGTAGTTGACGTCGATGCCGGAGGTGCCCGACATCCGCCCGGAGTCGATCAGGACGTGCGAGCCACCCACGACGGCCGTGCGGCCCGTGTAGGTGTTGTCAGAATAGTACCAGCGGGTGCCAGTGCCGCCGAGAAGCGTCGTGATTGCGCCGGTGATCTGGCCGCCAAAGTAGATGTTGGTGTTGTTGCTGGAGCGCGAGGCGAACAGGGCCGGCGTGGCCGAGGTGATCACGCCGCTGGTGTTGGCATAATCAGCGGAGTTGTTCGAGTTGTAAAACATGCCGATCAACTGCGCCGTGCCGTTGAGATCGAGCGTAGCCCCCTTGGCGACGGAAACGTTTTGCTGGGCGCCGGGCACGCCCATTCCCGGAAAGAGCGTGTTGTCGCCCCCGTTCAGCCGCGTCGTGCCGCCGTTGAACGCGTACCAGTTGCCGCCGATGACATACTGCCGGGCGTTGTAGTTGACCGTGCCGCCGAGGCCACGGGTGAGGTGCACGGCCGACCAGAGCGGGCCATCCACGTTGAGCGTGGAGCCGTCGGCCACGTTCAAGCCGATCTCAGCCGCTGAATAGATCGTGGCCCCCTGGCCGATCGCTGAGGTGCCGCCGGTGGCGAGGATCTGGCCGGCGGTGAGCGTCAGCGTGGAGCCCGGGCCGCTGAGGGCGAGGCCGCCCCCGGTGAGCTTCATGGCGTTGATCGTGCGGGTGGGCGTGTTCATCACCACGCTCGAGCCGATCTGGACGGTGTTGGTGGCCGTGGTGACGGCATTGAGGTTCGTGGTGTCGTACGCCGTGAAGGCCCGGATCGAGCCCGAGCCATAGGTGGCGAAGTTGGCCCCGTCGGCCGTGCTGCCGTCGAGGACGATCGAGCGGGCCATGATGCTGTTGGTCAGGGTGGGGGCCGTGGTGAACGAGACGGTGTTTTGCGCCGTGCCAAAGAGCGCGCCTGTGCCACCCGAGCGAAACACGACCGTTCCGGCACCGTTTGGCGTATTGCCGTTCATGTTCGCGAACGAGATCGTCGCATTCTGGGCGGTCGTGTTGACCGTCAGGTTGCCGTACCCATGTTGGGCCTGCCACGTCCTGAAGGTCTCGCCCGTGGCCGCGTCGGGACTGGCCGTGAAGGCGAACGTGCCATCGCGGAGGTAGAGGTCGCTGGTGGAGATGGTGCCGAGCCGGTTGGAGAGGGCCGTGGCCGTGTTGTCGACCGCTACGGTGTCTCCACCTTGGACAACCACGTAACGCGTTCCGCTCGCGAATGAACCGCCTCCGAAGACGTTAAGCGTGCCGCCGCCGCCACGCCCCCAAATGCCTTCACCCGCCACGCCGGCGCCCGCGAGCGCCGAGACGTTGACGGAGAGATTGGTCGTGCCCGAGCCCACCCGGAAAAAGCCGGCTACGCCCGTGAGCGGGTTGGTCGAGATGTTCACGGTGCCGGGGCCCATCGTGTTCATGTAACGGGCACTGACGGTGATGGTCGCGCCGCCGGTGACGTTGAGCGTGGCGCCCGGGCCGGCGCCGAGGGCGAAATCCTGATTGGCGGAAATGACGCCGGCGAGCGTGGCGGTACCCGTCGGAACGGAGACGGCACCCAGTCCATTCCGACCGGCATTGAACCCCAGCTGGGCATTGCCCGCCGTCATGTTGGGGTTCACGGGGTTCGAGAACGTGACGCCGTTGGCCAGTTCGATCTCGGCGCCCTGCGCGGCGTTGATGCCGATCATGGCGTTGCCGAGCGCGGCGGGGTTGGCGATCCGCAGGATGCCAGCGTCCACACGGAGACCACCGGTGAGCGTCTGGGCCGAGCCGCTCGGGTTGCTGATGGTGGAGGCCCAGGTTGAGGGATTGGCCGCTGCGAGCACGAGCGTGCCGTTGTCGGCCTTGATGACCTGCGTGGTGGCGGAGGCGCCGCCGAAGGGGGCCGAGAGGGTGAGCGTGTTGCCGGCCGTGGTCTCGATCACGTTGGAGCCGACCGCAAGGCGGATGTCGCGGGCCGTGGAGAAACTGCCCGTGGCCCGGAGGCCGGCGTTGTTCGAGAGCACGATCCCGTTGGCCGCGGCGCCCAGGGCGCTGTCGCTCGGCACCGCCAGGCGGCCGGCGGCGACGGTGATCGGGCCGGCAAAGTCGTTGGCCGAGTTGCCGAGCACGAGCGTGCCGTTGCCCGCCTTCGTGAGGCCGAAGGCGCCCGTGACCGGGCCGGAGAGCGCGAGGCCTTGGATCATGTTCGAGGCGGTGGCGTTGTTGACCGTGAAGGTGGGGGCGGCGGTGAAGGTGGTGGTGCCGCTGAACTCCAGGCCGTAGCCGTTGTTGTTGGCGACCACGAGGTTTTGGCCACCGATCGAGAGGTCGGTGAGCCGGGCCGTCTTGTTCGAGGCCGTCGTGAACAGCGGCGTGTAGGTGTCGCCGCGGCGGCCGACCGTGACCGTGCCGCTGGTGGTGACCGTGAGCGGGTCGGCAAAGTTCAGGATCTGCGGGGCGCCCGTGCCGTTGCCGCCGACGGAGGCCGCGCCGCCATCGCCGTCGAACAGAAACTGCAGGTTGCCGCCGGAGAGCGTGATCGCGTTGGTGCCGCTCGCCCCCGTGGTGTTGAAGACGAGCGTGCCGGCGTTCACGGTGAACCCGCCGGTGAGGGAGTTCGTGCCACGGAGCGTGAGGGTGCCGTTGGTGTTCTTGACGAGCCCGGAGTTGCCGGCAAGGCCGAGCGTGACCAGGCCGCTCTGGCCGGTATAGGCGACTCCCGTGGAAGTGAGCGTGGCCGTGCCGGCGAGCGTGCCGCCGGCGATCACGATTCCGCCGGTGCCGGTGAGGGAGCCGTTGGTGAGCGTGCCGCCGCCGAGCGTGATCAGGCCGGAACTCGTCTGCGAGTTGCCACCGAGGTCGAGCGTGGCGTTGCCGCCGACCGTGAGCAGGGAGGCAGTGGGGAGCCGGTCGTTGCCGCCGGCGAGCACGAGCGTACCGCCCTGGAGAATCGTGCCACCGGTGTAGAGGTTCGTGCCGTCGAGGGTGAGCGTGCCGGCACCGACCTTCGTGAGGCTGCCAGAGCCCGAGATCGTGCCGGAGGCGGCGGAGTTGGTGGTCTGGTTCACGACCACGCCGCCGGCGCCGATCGACATCGTGGCCGAGGCGTCGAGGGTGAGCGAGCCGATCACCGGGGCCGAACGCAGGAGGGAGTTGGGAAGCGGGATCTTCGCGCCGCCGGGAGCCTGCAGCGAGGCGTTCAACGCGTAGCCGCCGGTGCCCTGCCGGTAACCGAACGTGATGTCGTGCCAGCCGGGGGCCAGGTCGATCGTGCCGCCGCGCTCGTTGCCGACGCCTTGGTCGTAGTTGTTGAACAGCACCTGCTGGCCGTTGATGAAGATTACGGTGCCGTCGTCGCTCTCGGCGAAGAACGCATAGGTGCCGGCCGTCTCGGCGTTGAACTGGCCCGTCCAGCGGGTGACGAAGTTGTTGGCGCCGGTGTTGTAGGGTGGCGGGAAACCGCTGCCGGACGCGGTGAAGTCAAAGTTGGTGCCGCGGAGGGCGCTCGACGCGGCAGCGCCGGTGGAGTTGGCGAGGATGCTCGTGTTCAGGGCGGTGAGGTCGGCGAGTGTGGCCGCGGTCGCGCCGCCGGGGATGTTCGTGACGGTGTACAGCCCCATCAGCCCCTGCGACCAGCCGATGTCGAGCGACGTGCCCGCGGCGGGGGCCACGGGGCCGGCAAGCGAGGATTGCAGGGCGAGCGTGCCGCCGCTGAGGGTGGTCGTGCCGGTGAAGGTGTTGAGGCCGGAGAGCGTGAGCGTGCCGGGGCCGGCCTTCGTGAGGCCGAGCGTGCCGGCCGTGCTCGTGATCGTGCCGGAGTAGGTGCCGGAGGAGACCGTGAGCACCGGGCTGCCGGCCGCGGTGTTGGTGATCGTGCCGGAGCCCGAGAGCACGCCCACCGTCGCCGAGCGGGTGTTCAGGTTGAGCGTGCCGGCGGGGCCGAGCGTGAGGCCACCGGTCGTGGCCCCGAGGGCGCCCACGGCGTCGAGCCGGATCGTGCCGGCCGTGATCGTCGTGCCGCCGGTGTAGGTGTTCACGCCGCCGAGGCCCAACTGGCCGGTGCCGCCCTTCGTGAGCGAGACGGGGCCGGTGCCGTTGTCGGCGATGACCGAGGTGATCGTGGCCACCGAGCCCGAGAACTGATGGGCCACGAGCTCGCCGCCGACGTCGGCCGCGCCGACGGTGAGCGTGCCGCCCGAGATCGCGGACGTGCCCGCGCCGGCGGTGAGGAGGCCGCCCGAGCCGAGCGTGAGGGTGCGGCCGGTCGCCGTGACGGTGGCCGTGCCGGAGGTGGGCGCCATCCGGAAGGAGTTCACCGCGCGGTCGGCCGTGAGCGTGGTGGAGGCCGTCAGCGAGACGTTGTTGGCCGCGACCCAGGTGTTTTCAGCGGTCGTGGTGTAGGTCGGGATCGCCAGGGAGGCCGTCGCCCCTGTGACGTAGTTGGCGAAGTCGGCACCGCCGATCGTGATCCAGGCGGGCGCCAGGCCGTTCGTGACCGTGGGGGCCGTCGTGAAGACGACCCGGTTGCGGGCATCGGTGCCCAGGCCCGTGCCCGTGACGTTGAGCACGGCTCCGGCCGAGCGGGTGAGGGAGTCGAAGGTGAGCGTGGCGGTCTGGCCCGTCGCGGCCTGGTTCGTGTTGATCGTCGAGAGCGTGGTGGCGCCGAGCGTGAGGCCGCCGATCGATTCGGCGTAGTTCACGGCGCCGGCGTTGTTCGAGAAGGTGAGCGTGCCGCCGGCGAGCGTCAGGGGCGCGGTGTCGCCGATCCGGTTGGTGTTGTTGGCCGTGCTCGTGTTGACGAGCGCCAGCGTGGCGTTGCGGTTGACCGTGATCCCGCCGGAGGCGGCGATGGCGCCGGCCGTGCCGGAGAGCGTGAGGTTGCCGGCGTCAACCTGGGTGGCGCCCGTGAAGGTGTTGGCGGCCGAGAGCGTGAGCGTGGCGGCGCCCTGCTTCGTGAGGCCGAAGCCGGCGCCCGAGACGACACCCGAGAGCGTGGTGCCCACGTTGCCGACGAGCGTGCGGCTGCCGGTGAGCGTGACGGGGCCCGAGAAGGTGAGCAGGCCCGTGCTCCCGTCGCCGAGGGTCACGCTGCCGCCAAGGGTGACCGCGTTGGTGAGCGTGCGGTCGCCGCCGGTCGTCGCCGCGTTGGAGGAAAGCAGGCCGCCGTTGACCGTGAGCGGGCCCGTGCCGAAGGCGGCGTTGTTGCCGATGCGAACGGCGCCCGTGTCGAGGGTAAAGCCGCCAGTGAAGGTGTTGGCGCCGGAGAGCGTGAGGGCCCCGGCCCCCCGCTTCGTGAGGCCGAAGCCCGTGCCCGAGACGATGCCCGAGAGCGTCTGGCCGCCGAGGCCCGTGCCGTTGACCGTGAGCACGCGATTGCCGGTGAGCGAGACGGCGCCCGAGAGCGTGAGGTTGGCCGGGGCCAGAATGCTGCCGAGCGTGACGTCGGCGCCGAGCGTGATCGCGTTGGTGAGCGTGCGGGCGGTCGTGGCGTCGTTGCCTGCGAGCGTGCCGCCCGTCCAGGTGAGCGTGCCCGTGCCAAGGGCGGCGTTGTTGCCCACGCGGAGCGTGCCGGCCGAGAGCGAGACGCCGCCGGAGAAAGTGTTGGCCCCGGAGAGGATCAGCGTGCCGGTGCCCGTCTTCGAGAGGGCGAGCGTGCCGGAGGCGCCGCCGTTGGCGATGATGCCGGAGATGTTCGTGAAGCCGGTGCCGTCGAGCGTGAGCGTGCGGCTGCTGGTGTCGGTCGCAGCCCGCGAGACGCCGTTGAGCACGTTGAGCGTGGAGGCGCCGGTGGGGCTCACGGAGTTGTTGGTCCAGGTCTGATTGCCGTTGAGGGCGAGCGCGACATTCTGGCCGGCCGTGCCCGAGCCGATCGTGACCACGCCCGCGCCGCCCGCGACGCTGATCCCACCCGAGCCGAGCGTGAGCGAGCGGTTGGTGCCGCCGCCCTGAAGGAGCGTGGTGCCGCCGGAGGTGAACGACAGCGAGAGAGCCGACTGGTCGGCGCCGAGGTTCACCGTCTGGTTGGCCCAGAAGAGCGGCGAGATGCCGAAGATCACGTCGTCGGCGGCGCCGGGAACGCTGCCGGGAGTGGGCAGGACGGCACCGGCCGTGGTGCTCCAGGCAGTGACGCTCGCCCACGTGGCCTCGGTGCCATTCCAATAGATGGTGGCGGCCCGTGCCGGCCCGAAGCCGCCGAGCGCCGTGAGGCACGCGACAACCAGGCCAATTGCACGAGCCCACCACGACGCCCGACGCGCACGGTGGATCACAGCTTTCTCCCCGACGACAAGGATGAGGCTCGCCCGGGCCGATGAAGGAAATCCCCCAACGCATCCCAAGACTCTCAACTGTTTCTCATAATACGCGGCCGGTGGCCGTTTCGCACGGAGCCCCCCCAAATCCTTGCGGAAACGAAAGTATTGTCGATGACTCCGCAGGGACGCCAGCAAACCTGCTGAAGGCCCCGGCGGCTCCATTTAGGCTTCATCACCCATGAAACCCCTGCTCGTCCTCGACGTGGTCGGCCTCACTCCGGGGTTGCTGTCACACACGCCCCGGCTGGCGGCACTCGGCCGCGGCGGGTTCACGGCGGCGCTCGGCACCGTCCTCCCGGCGGTCACCTGCCCGGCCCAGGCCACGCTGCTCACCGGCCGCCCGCCCCGCGAGCACGGGATCGTGGCCAACGGCTGGTATTGGCGGGACCTCGCCGAGGTGATGTTTTGGAAGCAGAGCAACCGGCTCGTCGGCTGCGAGGAAGACAAGCTCTGGCACGCCGGCAGGCGACGGTTCGGCGACGCCTTCACGACCGCCAAGATGTTCTGGTGGTTCAACATGCACGCGGCCGTGACGCCGCGTCCGGTCTATCCCGCCGACGGCCGTAAGCTGCCGAGCCTCTATACGCAGCCCGCCGCGCTCAAGGGTGAACTGCAGGGCTCCCTCGGGAAGTTTCCGCTGTTCGACTTCTGGGGGCCGCGGGCCGGGATCCGCTCGTCGGAGTGGATCGCCGCCGCCACGCGGCGGGTGATGGAATCGCGGCGGCCGACCGTCACGCTCTGCTACCTCCCCCACCTCGACTATGACCTGCAGCGGTTCGGGCCCGACTCGCCCGAGGCGGTGCGGGCCTGCGGCGAGATCGACCGCGTGGCCGGGGAGCTCGCCGAGTGGGCGGCGAACACCGGGCATACCGTGGCCGTGCTCTCGGAATACGGGATCACGCCGGTGCGGGACGGCGTGCACCTGAACCGGGCGCTCCGGCGGGCCGGCCTGCTCGCCGTGCAGGAGGTGGACCTCGGCTGGGAACTCCTCGACGCGGGGGAAAGCGCCGCCTTCGCCGTGGCCGACCATCAGCTGGCGCACGTGTACGTGAAGGATCCCGGGCGGATCGCCGAGACGCGGGCCGTGCTCGAGGCGACCGCGGGCGTGGCCGAGGTGCTCGACCGCGAGGCGATGGCCGACTATGGGCTCGATCACCCGCGGAGCGGTGACCTCGTGGCGGTAGCCGCTCCCGACCGCTGGTTCACCTACTACTACTGGCTCGACGACGGGAAGATGCCCGACTTCGCCCGCACCGTGGACATCCACCGGAAGCCCGGCTACGACCCGGTGGAGCTGTTCCTCGATCCCACGATCCGGCTGCCGGCCCTGAAGATCGCCTGGACGCTCGCCAAGAAGAAGCTCGGCTTCCGCACGCTCCTGGACGTGATCGGGACCGACGCGAGCATCGTGCGCGGCTCGCACGGTCGGCTGCCCGCGCGGCCGGAGGACGGGCCGGTGTTTTTGTGTACCGACGGCCGCGAGGCCCGGGACTGCCTGGCGATGCACGAAGTGCGGGACGTGCTCCTCGACCTCGTGGCGGGGTGACGTGGCGAAGGGTTGCCCGTGCCAGCTCGCGGACGCTCCCTTCGCTACTTCAGGCCCTTGAGGTACTCGATAACATCGAGGAACTCGGTCGGGGAAAGCGTCGCCGCGAGGCCCTCGGGCATGCTGCTTTGCTTGAGCTTCACCCGCTCCTCGATCGAGTCGGTCGGGATCGTCTTCCGCTCCTTGCCGTCGAAGATCACGAGTTCTTTCTCGGTCTCACTCACGAGCAGGCCCTGGATGCTCTTGCCCTCGTCAGTGACCACGAGCGTGGAGAGATACTTGGGATCGACCTCGGCGTTGGGGTCGATGATCGACTCGACGAGCTTGTAGGGCGGCAGCCGCTTGCCCACCTGCGTCATGTCGGGGCCCAGGTCGGCGCCCTGGCCGCCCACCTTGTGGCAGTTGAGGCAGACCCGCTCGAACACGAGCCGGCCGTTGGCCGGGCCGCCCCCCTTGATGTCGGCGATCGCCTGCATCGCCTTGTTGCGCTCCTCGTCGCTCCTGGTCTGCTCGGCGAGAAGCACGGCCAGGTGCGGCCGGACCTCGCCCGCCTTCTTGTCGAGGCCCAGCACGCTCTCGAGGATCTTCGCGGCCGGCGACGTGCGGGCGGCGAAGCCCCCCTTCTCCCAGGCCGGCTTCCAGACGTCGATGTTGGCCCCGAGGGCCGCGTCGGCCGTGTAGGCGACGTAGCGGTCGGCCGGCTCGAGGTTGGCCGCCGCCACCACGGCCGTCATGGCCTGCTCGGTGGGGAAGAAGCTCAGGCCGCGGACCGCCTCCGTGCGCACGCGGGGGTGCGGATCGGTGGCCCGGGCCACGAGCAGGGCTTCGGCGTCGGAGATCCGCCCGCGGGCGTCGGCCACGACGCGGGTGGCGGCGGCCCGGGCGTCGGGCGTGGCGGCCGCGAGCAGCTCGCGGAGCAGCGAGCCGTCGATGGCATGAAAGCTCTGCTGCAACCAGAGCACCTCGGTCGCGAGCCGGTCCTTGACCTCCTGTGGCAGCGAGCCGGCCCTCATCTCCGCGAGCCAGGCGGCCGCTGCGGCGAGCACCTCGCCCTGCGGGCGGGCCTGGAGGTCGGCCCGGGCCCGGTAGCGGGTGCGCCACTCGGGGCTTGTAAGCTGCGAGAGCACCTCGGGAATGGCCTTCCCCGCCTGCGTCTCGGGAGCGAGCAGCGGCTTGTCTTTGTAGACCAGCCGGTAGATCCGGCCGTGCTGCTTGTCGCGGTTGGGGTCCCGCTGGCTGTACTGCATGTGGCCGATCAGCGGATTGGCCCAGTCGCCGAACCAGAGGGCGCCGTCGGGGCCGATCTGGGGATCGACCGGGCGGAAGTGCTTGTCGGTGCTCTTCACGAGATCGAAGGGGGTGTTCTTGTCGGCGGGGTCGTGCCGCACCCGCTCGCCTCGATAGCCCGCGCCGTCGTCGGAGATCGTCCAGCGGGGCATCCCGTTGGTGTTGATCACGCAGGCATAGAGAAACTGGTCCTGCACGTCGGCGGGAAACTGCCTGGTCCGCAGATACTCGCTCCCCACCACCGGCCGCATCCGCTCGGTGTCGAACACCGGATTGAGCCCCTTGCGGCCACCGTACTGGGCGCCGGAGAGGGGCGTGTCCCAGTGCTGCGCGGCCCCCGTGCCGTCGCCGCAGATGCCCTGGCCCCACTCGTTGAACACGTAGCACCAGGGGTTGCCATAGCCGGGGGTCTTGAAGTGGCGAATCTCGAGCGAGCGAGGATCGAGCACGTAGCAGCCGGAGGAGCCGAAGTTGCGAAACGGCCCCCAGGGCGTCTCGATCGCCGTGCTCATCGCCACCCCCTCGAGCATGTGCAACAGGCCGCCCGGGCTCATCTCGAAGGCGCCGGCGGTGTGGTGGGTGTCTTCCGTGGCGAAGCCGTCGAGCAGGTGCACGACCACGTCGGCCTTGTCGTCGCCGTCGCTGTCGGCCAGCCAGAGCAGCCGCGGCTGGTCCATCACGAGCACGCCGCCGGCGAAGAACTGAAATCCCGTCGGGCAGTGGAGCTGGTCGTAGAAGACCGTGCTCTTATCGGCTCTCCCGTCGCCGTCGGTGTCTTCCAGGATCAGGAGCTTGTCGGCCGGCTTGGGGTCGCCCGGCCGCCACTGCGGATAGCTCGGCATCGTCGAGACCCAGAGCCGCCCCTTGGAGTCGAAGGCCAGCTGCACCGGATTGGCGAGCTCGGGAAACTTTCGCTCGTCGGCGAACAACTCGAGCTCGTAGCCCGGCGGCAGCGTGCAGGTCTCGATGAACTTCTCGGGCGAGAGGATCACCGGGCCCCCCTCGGGGTTCTCGCTGTAGGCCTGCCGCGGCTCGCCGAAACGGGTCGGCGGCTCGAACAGGTCGCCCGTGGCCGAGTCGTCAGGCTGCGCGGGCACCGGTCGGCCGGCGGCGAGGTCGTGAACATAGGCGTCGCGTACCGCCGCCATGTTGCGGAGTTTCAGGTATTCCCGCGGGAAGGTCTCGGTGTCGAAGGTGCGGCGGCCGCCGTAGACGTACCAGCCGTTGATCATCCGGTAGTCCTGCAGGTGGACCCACGACTTGTCGTTGACCGCGGCGCGGAGCTTGGCGAAGGCCTCGGGAGCGAGCCGCTTGGCAGGCGGCGGGCCGAACAGCGCCCGGTCGAGGGCTTCGGCGACGAGGCGATCACCCGCCTCGTCCACGTGGCAGCCGTTGATGGTGAACTGCAGGCCGGCCTGCGGCACGAACTCGGCCAGCGTGGCGTCGAAGAGGTCCACGAAGGCGATGCTCCGCGCGGCGGCGAGCTCCCGCACCGCATCCCGGTAGCGCGCGAGGGCGGCGTTTTGCCGGTCGGCGTCGGGCATGTGCGGCTCGCCCGTCGGCTCCACCGCGATCGGCGACACGAGCACGACCCGCGGCGGGGCTTTCGTATCGTCGCGGGGATACTTTGCGACCAGCTCGTCCAGAAACTTCCCGTAATCGGCCTTGAACTTCTCCAGACCCCCCGGCCCGGCGAACGATTCGTTGAACCCGAAGAACAGGAGATAGGTGTCGGCCCCGAAGGCGGCCAGGGGGTCGTCGAGCTTCGTATAGTCGCTCGGCCGCTGGCGGATGCCCACCTCGTCGGCCGGGCGGGCGAAGTTGCGGACGACGAGTTTCTTCTCCGGGAACCGCTCGTGGAGGAGCGCCTCAAAGTGGCCGAACAGGTTCATCCGCTCGGCCGTCGAGTTGCCGAGCAGGGCGATCCGCTCGCCGTCGATGAACTTCAGCGGCAGCGTGCTCGGCGGCAGCGCCGGCCGGGCTGGCCGGGCTGGCAGCGCGAGCAGTTCGCGGGCGGTCGCCAACGGATCGGCGGCGGATGGCTTCTTGTCGTCGGCTTGAAGGGCGAGGCCGACGAGGCCGAGGAGCAACGCTGCGGCAGCGATCGAGGAACGAGTGGGCGAACGCATGGAGGGGCTCCGGGGTGGGCGGTAGGTCGATTTTAGCCGGTGGATCGTGGTTGTCTTTGGTGGCGTGGGCGAGGGGTTGCCCGTGCCATGTCGCCGGACGCTCGCTCCGCGACCAATCCGCCTTTGGCGGATCGGTGCCCGCCTGGCCTCCGCTCGCTC